>NZ_JAUDRH010000008.1:0-300000 GCF_030381805.1 Chlorogloeopsis sp. ULAP01 | reverse complement strand
CAACCGGAATTTACTCAATTAGACATGGAAATGAGCTTCATGTCCCAAGAGCAAATTATCGAACTGAACGAAAAGCTAGTTGGCTATATCTTCAAAACAGTTAAAGGGATTGAGTTACAGTTTCCCTTTCCTCACCTTACCTATGCAGAAGCGATGGAACGCTACGGGAGTGATAAACCTGATACACGCTATGGCTTAGAACTAGTTAATGTTTCGGATATAGTCAAAGACTGTGGTTTTAAAGTTTTTCGCGATGCAGTTGGTAGTGGGGGAATTGTTAAAATTTTGCCTATTCCCGATGGTGATGTAATTTCTAATGTTCGTATCAAGCCAGGCGGCGATATTTTTAAAGAAGCTAATGAAGCTGGTGCTAAAGGTTTAGCTTACATCCGCGTTAGGGATGATGGAGAAATTGACACTATTGGTGCAATTAAAGATAATTTGAGCGCAGAACAAAAGCAAGAAATTCTGCGTCGCACGGATGCTAAACCAGGCTATTTGTTATTATTTGGTGCTGGAGATGCCGCTACTGTCAATAAGACTTTAGACAGATTACGTCAGTTTACAGCTAGAGAGTTTAAGTTAATCGATCCAGACAAGATTAACTTGCTTTGGATTAAGGATTTTCCGATGTTTGAGTGGAATGCAGACGAAAAGCGTCTAGAAGCGCTGCATCACCCATTTACTGCACCTCATCCTGATGATTTGAACGATTTAAAGACTGCCCGCGCCCAAGCTTACGATTTGGTATTTAATGGCTTTGAAGTTGGTGGTGGTAGTTTGCGGATTTATCAACGGGAAATTCAAGAGCAAGTATTTGAAGCGATCGGGCTATCCCCAGAGGAGGCAAAGAATAAATTTGGTTTTCTCTTGGAAGCATTTGAATACGGTACTCCGCCTCATGGTGGCATTGCTTACGGCTTAGATCGATTGGTGATGTTGCTAGCTAACGAAGAATCGATTCGGGATGTAATTGCTTTTCCAAAGACACAACAAGCTCGTTGCTTGCTCACAGATGCGCCTTCGGGCGTAGATGCCAAGCAACTCAAAGAGTTGCACGTTACTTCAACATATAAGCCTAAATCCTAGTCACACCACTAGAATGGTGCGTTTCGCTACGGGACAACACACCCTACAACTCCATCACATTGATTTTGACAGGTCGCAGGTGTTCATATCCCCAACTTTTTTAAAAAAGTCGGGGATCCATAACCTTTCCCCCCATAATTTGCGTGGCGGACTACTAGGGTGGTGTGTTACGCTATGCGACAATGAATACACCCATATAAAGACAGGATTTTGCAACAAAACCCTGGGTTTATAAAGCAACCTTTAAATCTTATTGACTGTAAAAACTAAAACTAATCTTTACCGCCACTTAAATTGGCGCTGACTGCAAAAGTACGGTTTATTGTCAGAAAAACGTAAAATTCTGGGATAAATTTTAATTAAACTCTTAGAAAAAAATATCGTGTAATTACTGATTTACAAAGCTTTTAGAACAGCAAATTAGTACTATCCTAAATAATAATCTATTGTTATCCAAGAAAAATTTCAATGTTTTTCTGAAAGTAAAACTTCATTTCGGAGCATTTTTTGGCAAAATTAATAGAGTTCTCGCCTAACAGAGGGCATTCAATCTGCTGGCAGGTAAAGCTAATGCTCTTCGGCACAATTCTTCGCAACCGCTACAAAGTCCTTACTAAGTTAGGAACTGGTGGATTTAGTGACACCTATCTTGCTGAAGATATGGACTTACCCAGCTATCCCAAATGTGTTGTTAAACATTTGGTGACTCGAAACTCTAATCCAGAAATATTACAGATTGCTAAAAGGCTATTTAACCAGGAAGCAGAAGTTTTATATCGTCTAGGGAAGCACCACGACCAAATTCCCGAACTTTTAGCCCATTTTGAAGAAAATGGCGAATTTTATTTGGTGCAGGAATATGTTGATGGGCATGACTTAACCACCGAAATCACTACAGGCAGACAGCTAAGTGAAACAGAGGTGATTAAACTCCTACAGGAAATTTTGGAAGTTTTAGCAGTTGTCCACGAACACAATGTCATTCACCGGGATCTGAAGCTGCAAAACATCATGCGTCGTCAAGATGGCAGAATTGTACTGATTGATTTTGGTTCTGTCAAACAAATCAAAAGTTTAGCAACAAGCATTTATGGGGAAGTAACTTCCACTATCGTTATTGGTACCCCTGGCTACATACCAAATGAACAAGCCAATGGAAACCCCAGACTGTGTAGCGATATTTATGCAGTCGGAATCATCGCAATTCAAGCCTTGACAGGTGTGGTACCGCGTAAAATGCCAATCGATCCAACTACCGGAGAAGTGATTTGGCGTCCTTTGGTACATGTTAGTGATCAATTGGCGAACGTTTTAACTAGAATGGTGCGCTATAACTTTAGTCAGCGCTACCAAACGGCAACACAAGTTCTAGAAGCTCTACAATGGGCATTGCCACCAACAACAATCGGACGAACACCCCCGCCAAGACAAAAAGTATCGTATGAACCATCGTCTGATTTGCCCAATTCTCAAATTATTCCAATTCTGGGATTACTCAGTGTTATGGTGGTTGGATTAGGTGTCGCAATTTTTGGAGGACGTTTTTTTCAATTTAGTTTTAGAGGCAATAAACCAACTCAAACTACAAGCCCAACTGTTAAAGATGTCAAAATCAAGCCCATAACTCCATCATCAACACCAGCTAGTTACCGCAGAAAACCAAACTTTAATAGTGTGCCATCAACACCGTTGTTTCAGGAGCCATTGAACCAAACTCCAATTGAGTCATTCACTCCTGAAATTGAATATAAGACGAAGCCATCCCCATCCACTCCTGCAATTAAAACAAAGCCATCTACTCCTGCAATTGAAGAAAATACTAACAAGCCATCTACTCCCCTGAGCGAGGATAACACTCAGCCATCCACTCCCGCGATCGAAGACAACATTAAACCATGCACCCCTGCAATTGAGGACAATACCAATTCATCATGTTCCTCAGAATCAGAAAGTGAAAACACTAACAAGCCATCAGCTCCCGTATTTGAAGACAGCGTTAAGCCATGCACTCCTGCAATCGAAGATAATAGCAATTCATCATGCTCCTCTGAATCAGAAAATGAAGACAATACCAAACTATCCACACCTGCTGTTGAGGATAATCGTCAAATGATGATGGTATCACCCACACCTGTAACTGAGGAGAAAAATAATCAATTGATGGTGCCGTCTACACCTGTAATTGAGGAACAAAGTAAACAATTTATAGTGCCATCTAAACCTATAATTGAGAAAGATAATCAATTGATAGTGCCATCTACGCCTGTGAAAGAGTAACGTAGTTTATTTCAATTTCAATTAGTAACAGTGAATGTGTAGATTAACATCACCATCCATTGAAACCATCAGCTGATCGCTGGAGTGTAAATGCGATCGTCGAAACAGAAAAATGAATTAGGCTTTGCATCGATGCCAATTGATTTTGATGCTGGGAAGCTGTCGGATGCAGTGGTGCGTGACGAGAAGCAATAACCCACCCTATTTCAAATTTTTTAAACAAGTCTCTAAAAAATCAGTATATTCACGCTAATTTAAGGTTAGAAACCTGTAAAAGCCTAAGGTTATGCAAGTCTGCCAAAACCCCAATTGCTCAAATCCTTTTAACCCTGACGGAAACAGGTTTTGCATTAGTTGTGGTAGCAGTAACTTTGGTAATGTTCTCAGGAATCGCTTTCGGGTTCAGATAGTGATAGGGGAAGGTGGGTTTGGCAAAACTTATCTAGCAGAAGATATAGATAGATTAGATGCTGCTTGCGTAATTAAGCAATTTTTCCCACAAGTGCAAGGTACAGCAGCACGCACCAAAGCCGCAGAACTGTTTAAGGAAGAAGCAAAACGTCTGTTTGAACTGGGAGAAAATCATTCTCAAATACCCAGGTTACTTGCCTACTTTGAACAAGGTTCTAGTTTGTATTTGGTGCAAGAATTTATAGAAGGAGAAACTTTATTAACACAACTGAAGCATCAGGCATTTAGTGAAACACAAATTCGGGAAGTCTTAGCTGATTTATTGCCTGTTTTGCAATTTGTTCATGAGCATAATGTGATTCACAGGGATATTAAACCAGAAAATATTATTCGCAGAAAAAGTGATAACAAGTTGGTGTTAATTGACTTTGGCGGTGCGAAGCAGGTAACGCAAACTAGTTTAGCTAGGCAGGGGACGGGAATTTTTACAATTGGTTATGCACCCAGCGAACAAATGGCAGGATATGCCACTCCAGCGAGTGATTTATATGCTTTGGGTGCGACTTGTGTAAGACTTTTAACTCGATGTTTACCAGCCCAAGATGCTTATGGTAATCTTCACGATCCTCTTTATGATGTCGTAAATGCTAAGTGGTTGTGGCGAGAAATTTTAAATGAACAAGGGGTAAAAATTAGTGAAAATTTGGAGGCAATTCTAGATAAGTTGCTGAAACACTTTGTCAAGGAAAGATATCAATCAGCAGCAGAAGTATTAAGAGATTTGAATGCTACCACATCTTCTGTTGACCCAACCATTTTTGCAATTCCCCAACCTATTGAACCACAAGTACCCTCATCAAATCTCAAGTTACAAACATTTGACTTTGAGGTGGTGAAAGTAGACATGGGTGGTAGAGAAATTAGCCGTAACCGCAGTCAAGCACAATTTTTTGCTGAAAACTTGGGTAAAGGCGTAATTTTGGAAATGGTGCAGATACCAGGTGGTACTTTCATGATGGGTTCAACCCACGGAGAGGGTAAAAATTCTGAAAAACCACAACATAGAGTAAGCGTGAAACCTTTCTTTATGGGTAAATATCCCATCACCCAAGAACAATGGAAAGCTGTAATGGAAAATAATCCCTCACGCTTTAAAGGGGCAAAGCGTCCAGTAGAATCCGTATCTTGGAATGATGCTGTAACTTTCTGTAAGCGACTTTCACAAAAAACAGGCAAAACTTATAGACTACCCACTGAAGCAGAATGGGAATATGCTTGTCGCGCAGGCACAACTACACCTTTTCATTTTGGTGAAACCATTACCACTGAGTTAGCAAACTTCTACGGAAATCCGAAAGGAAACTATTGTAATGAAACAACACTCGTAGGCAGTTTCCCAGCCAATGCTTTTGGATTATACGATATGCATGGGAACGTTTGGGAATGGTGTCAAGATTACTGGCATGATAATTATCAAAATGCGCCTGCTGATGGCAGCGCCTGGTTAACTCAAAGTTTTTTTAGACGAATTTTTGCTGATTTTAACTTGTTACGGGGTGGCTCTTGGTACTGCGAAGCAAATAACTCCCGTAGCGCCACTCGCCTTAACAAAGTACCGAATTCTTGTTTCATCAGTGTTGGTTTTCGGGTAGTAGCAGTTATTGCATGAAAATTCACGATTTTAGATTTAGGCACAGTAGAACCAAAAGCATTGCGATCGCACGATCGCATAAAATTCCTCAATGTCAAAATGAAGATTAGTTAGGGAACTTGCTCTCATAATAGCGATCGCTCTGGGCTATACATTGATAAAAGAGCTTTTTCTAGAGGAAGCCACTCATGAAAAGACGCTGGAAGTCACTGTTTTTAGCCTTGATTTGGGTAATACTGGCAGTTGGGACATCTATTTTGATTATCCTGACACAACCCATAGCACCATCTCCCGCCCAAGAACCTCATCAAACAGCAGTAATACCCGCCCCCAATGAGAATGCCTCGCCAGAAGCCGCACTTAGTGCTGAAGAAATTGCTCGCCAACAAAAATTTATAGAAGCAGATAAGCTTTATTTGGCAGGAGACTATGTTGCAGCAGAGAAATTATATCGCGAACTAAAACAGCCTTTTACAAAAGCATCTCAAACACCACAAGCCAAAGCAGCGATCGCCGATTTAACCCAACTATCCCCTGCGGGTAAAGTCTATTGGCGAGAAGCCGAAGCCGGCATCGCTAATAAAATGCAAACTAGAACGTTAGTAGCGCTGCAACTGTTAACAGAGCAATATCCAGAATTTATTCCTGGGCAAATTAAATATGCGGAAGTTCTCAAAGAATACGGTGATCAGAAAAAAGCTTTAGAAATATTAGAGCGAGCGACAACACTTTACCCTAATCAAGCAGATTTAATTAAAACCAGAGTTGCAACCCTGGCAGAGACAAAAAAATGGATGGAAGCTTCTTTAGCGGCACGGCAGTTTGCGATTCTTAATCCCAACGATCCGCAAGCGCCTGAATTTAACAAACTGGCAGACAAACATCTTAAGCGTTATAAATCTCATATACGATCGGAAGTTCGGGGCAATACGATCGCTAACATTATTACTGGTGTTTTAGGATATGCTGTGACTGGTAGTTTAATCGGCCCTTTTTCTGCTCTTGACTCCACAATTATGCTCTTGCAAGGCGAAGAATCTGTAGGTGAGGCAGTCGCAAAACAGGCAAAAAAACAACTCAGTGTAGTCAAAGACGAAACGCTTTCAGTATATGTCAATGAAATCGGACAAAAACTAGCCAAAGTTGCTGGGCGAGATGAATTTAAATACGAGTTTTTTGTGATTCCCTACGAGGAACTAAACGCCTTCGCACTACCTGGAGGCAAAATCTTTATTAATGCAGGGGCGATCGCTAAAACCAACTCTGAGGCAGAATTGGCAGGATTACTCGGCCATGAATTATCTCACGTTGTTCTCTCCCACGGCTTTCAATTAGTCACCCAAGGAAACTTAATTGGTAATCTTACTCAGTATCTTCCCCTTGGTGGCACTATCGGTCAATTATTTGCTTTAAGTTACAGTCGCGACATGGAACGTCAGGCAGATACACTTGGCACACGCCTAATTGTTGCCAGTGGTTACGCCGCCGATGGTTTGCGTAACTTGATGGTGACATTAGACAAGCAACAAAAAAATGCTCCCCCTAGTTGGTTATCGTCTCATCCAGGTGGTGATGAGCGAGTACGCTACCTCGAAGAAATGATTATAACCAACAACTACAATCGCTATACTTACGAAGGCGTAGCACGCCACATTGAAATGCAAGCAAAGGCAAAACAAGTTATCAAAGACAAAAAAGAACAAGCAGAAAAAAAGAAACGCGATCGCTGAATCAAAATTACAAACTCTTCGTCACAAGAACTAACAACTCCCTACTGAATTCTTGTATCAGGATAGTTTATGAAATTACAGCCCCTAAAATTGGTTTTATTGAGTAGTCTTGGTTTATCCCTGGCTTTAAGTAATTCTACTGTTTTCGCCCAAAGAGCCGATGATGTTGTAGTACCAACAGTACCAGGCAACGGGACATCAACAACAACCAACACATCAACCACAACAACAATCAACAACTCCTCAACAACAATTGATCCTGGAACCCGGTTTAGCTGCCAGAATTATAACGGTCAATATACTGTTATGTACCAACCCGAAAGTCAATCAGGGCAATTCTTCGCTTGGGCAACTCCCCGCGCTTTGGGTGGTGGCTGGGATGCATATAAACGCTGTGCAACAATAGCTGAACGTTTGGAAACCTATCGTCCTGACGGCTTGACAGAACTCCGTACATCTACCTTAAATGGATATAACGTACTCTGTGTTACTACTGAGGCAAACCCAGCCTGCCGCCTTGTATTAACAGTACCTCCTGGATATGATGCCTACGCTGTACGTGATAGTGTATTCCAAAATCTCATTAGTGCTGACAGTGGACAAACAACCATAGGTGTAAACACATTTACCAGTCGTAGTAATGGTAACGGGGTTCAAGAAATATACAATATGGGTAGAACACTGTTGGGTAATGGCAGTAATAGCGTTAATAACAACCGCACTCGCGCATCTCGCGATCCGATTGACCTTAGACCTTTCCTAGATCGCAAAGATGGCGGTAACGGCAGCAAACTCAAAAATGGCGTAGCAATTCGCACTCAAGCTCCTACTCAAAACCCTTCATCTGCTAATCGTTTGAATCCGAACAGATTCCGCTAATTGATAATTTAATTTAGTTATTAATGACACAGATCTCCGACTCCTCAAAGAAGTCGGGGATCTTGTTTTTCATGAACAATTTAGGACTACTATGTAAGAGTGCCATACCACATAAATATTGATGCAATTTTAAACTTCTGAGTGGCTGAACAAATTAAACGTAAAATACCAACCTTTCAAACCTATTTAATAATGGCTTTGTACCTACTGCCATCTGCCTTTAATTATAACTTTATATTATGTCTAAATTTACTAATCAACTGTACACATTTTATGCCAAAAATCGTGAAGAATGGCGACAATGGTTAGAGAAAAACCATCAGATATCCAAAGGTATATGGCTTGTTTACTATAAAGTAAAAAGTGGAAAACCCAGCGTTAAATATAGTGAAGCAGTCAAAGAAGCCTTATGCTTTGGTTGGATTGACAGTAAAGTCAAATCATTAGATGAAGAATGTTATATGCAAATATTTACGCCACGCAAACCGAAAAGCGTATGGTCGAAATTAAATAAGCAATATATTGAAGAACTTATAGAACAAGGTTTGATGACTAAGGTAGGTTTAGAAAAAATTGAAGCAGCAAAAAAAGATGGTTCATGGAATAAGTTAGATGCGATAGAAGAGTTAATAATTCCGACAGATTTAAAGCAAGCATTAGAAGCAAACGAAACTGCCAAGATGCATTTTGAGGCATTTAGTAACTCATCTAAAAAGAATATTCTTTTTTGGATTGAAAGTGCTAAACGTCCACAAACAAGGTTGAAGAGAATTGAACAAACTATAATTTCGGCAACACAGAACAAAAATCCTTTAACATGATGATAACCAATATATATGAACAAGCGCGGAAAGATTAAACAAGACTTCAGAAACCTCCTAGAAATTATTGAAAAGCAACGACCTGGATATATTGCTAATCTAGGAGAAGGTTTATCAGCAGAAGAAATTCAAAAGTGCATCACAATTCATCCGATTCCTGAAGGTTTAATCGCTATATATTCGTGTATCAGTGGATTCTGCTTTAAACGTTATAAAGATTTTAACTACCCAACAGATTTGCTTCCTGGATATGTTTTAATCGAAATTGATAAAGTACAAAAAATAATCAATCTTTTGCAGGAAGTATATCATAAGTACCCAGATTCCTGGCATTGGCAACCAGATATGATTTCTTTTTATACGATGGTGCAGGAGATTATTACTGCGTAAGAACTTTACCAGATAACCAATCAGTTGTAAGGATTATGAGAGGAAACCCCGATATAACTATAATCTGTCAAAGTATTAAAGATTTTATCTTAATTATCACTGAATGCTACAAACAGAATGCATATTTTTTAGATGAAGACGGATATTCTGATCTTGATTATGATTTAGAAGAAAAAATTATAGTAGATTTCAATCCAAATTATTATTCTCAAAATAATTTAGAACCAAAAGAATTGTAAAAATATAAACTAGTTGAACGTTTCCTCATCCTCAATGTCCTTTGATAATCTCTGCAAATTACTATCGGAAAAATACCCCGTTAACTTTGCCAGTTGGGTTTTAGGTACACCACAAACCAACGTCAAAATTCTCAAAACCGAACTGAGTATTGAACCAATACGCGCTGATTACGTGACATTTTTACAGCTACAAGAACGGATTTTACACCTAGAATTTCAAACCAAACTGGAATCTACACCACCACTTCCTTTGCGAATGCTTGATTATTGGGTGAGGTTGTATCGGTTGTATCGTCTCCCAATCACTCAAGTTGTTGTCCTATTGCTTCCCCCAACCCCAGAAACAGTCATCGAAACATCCTTCAACAGAAACTACTCGTCATGAATATCGGGTAATGCGAATGTGGGAGGAAAACCTGGAAATATTTCTCAATGATGAAGCTTTGTTACCATTAGCACCATTAGCCGCCACCAACCAACCACAAGTTTTATTACAACGAGTTGTGGAACAAGTGAATCAAGTTGCTGTGAACAAACGAGGAGAAATATCTGCTTATACGCAAATCTTAGCGGAATTAAAATATAGGAAGGACTTAATCCAACAATTATTTCGGGAGGGTATGATGCGCTAGCAGTAATTTATTAGGAAATCCTTGAGGAAGGGGATTACAGGAGGAAGAAAAACGAGCAGTACAAACAGAAAGAGCGCTCATTTTGCGTCTATTAACCCGACGGGTAGGAGAATTATCTCAAGAAGTGCGTCAGTGTGTTGAAGCTCTCCGTTTGGAACAATTAGAAAATCTGGGCGTAGCGCTGTTAGATTTTCAGGAAATGGCTGACTTAGAAGCTTGGTTAATCAACAAGGTTTTTAGTTTGAGAGTGATATTTGTTGATTAATATAATTTTGTATGGCTACAGGTGGGATTTGTGTGGAAATCGCGAAATGTAAAAGTTCCGGAATCTGTTTCCAAACTACAGTTCCTTTGGGGTTTTCAATATATAGTTGCATAAATTTAGTAAGGCTGTTGTGCTTTTTTCTAGTGGTAAATTAACAAAAAAATAGGGGTATAAGTTCTGATAAAATGGAAGTATCAGCTAATTATATCAATGACATCCCAGAAAAATCTTATGGATAACTGGAGCATATTATTAGAAAGTACAACTGATGGTTTTACTGTAGCAACTGTCCTAGAAATCCCTGATTGCCAAATTAGAGACGAAACAAAAGAAGGGGCAGTTAAAAAAGTTCAACAACTATTACATAAACGTCTTGCTAAAGCCGAAATAATCAAGATTCCGGCACCAATACAGCTATCTAATCCAAAAAACTCTTTGATGAGATTTGCAGGTATCTTTAAAGACGATCCAGATTTTATGGAAATCATGAAAGAAATCAGAGCAGAGCGCGAACAAGACAGCGATATATGAGCTTCTGGATTCTCGATACTGATCATGTCTCACTGTTTTTAGCTGGGAATAAATCCATAATTGCCCAAGTAGAAAAGCATTATAATAACGTAGCGATTACTGTAGTTACTGTGCAAGAGCTATTCAACGGTTGGGTTGGTAGATTACATGACCCCGCACAAGCTAATAATCTTGCTAACCTTTATAAAAAGCTATGGAAAACCACAGAGTTTATCAAGGTAATAACTGTTTTAAATTTTGACTTCCATGCCGAAAATTGTTACCAAACTTTACGGCAAAACTCCAAAGCTCTAGCGAAAAAGAAAATTGAAAAAGACTTAATAATTACCTCCATTGCTCTCACTCAAAATGCAATAGTAGCAACACGCAATTATCAAGATTTTTCACAAATTCCTAACCTCAAAATAGAAAATTGGTCAGAGTGAATACAGATCAACTAACCTGACGGGTAGGAGAATTATCTCAAGAACTACGTCAGCGTGTTGAAGCTCTGCCTTTGGAAAAATTAGAAAATATGGGCATAGCGCTGTTAGATTTTCAGAGAATGGTTGATTTAGAAGCTTGGTTTAATCAACAAGGCTTTTAGTTTAGTGGCAGGATTTGCAAACGAATAAGATGTTTATAGCCATGATTTAGGGATTTTTGACGAGGTATTTATAGAGGTCATCAATAACTGCATCAGCAGCAAGTAAGTTAGATCCGACCCAAGTTAATTCATCTACAGAATATACTTGGCCTTGCTGAACAGCTTTAAGTGTTTTCCAAAGGGGCTTTTGTTGTAGTTCTTCAATAGCTTTCCTATCATTATTATTGCCAGTGAATAATATGAATAGAATATCACCATCCGCATCTTTTAGGTTCTCCTCGGAAATTACATAACTACCACCAGGCACAACAACACTTTGTGTTTTCGGACGTGGCAGCCCAATATCATTCAGAATTGAACCAACGAATGAGTTTTTGGTAATTATATTTATTGGTGAACCGCTATAAACAGAAATAACAGAGATTGTTTTACTTGTATATTGATTATTTAAGGCTATTTTCAATTCTTTTATTCGTCGATAGTAGTGATTCCAAGCTTGTTGTTCAGCTTCTTCTTTTCCCAATACTTCAGCTACAAAATGAAAATATTCTCTCCACAACGGCTCACCTTGCCACTTACCCAATACCGTAGGACTAATTTGAGAAATAATAGGATAAGTTCTTTGCACTATTTCCCAACCTAAAATTAGATCGGGTTTAACTAGTAATAGCATCTCTATATTAGGCTCATATTGACTGCCTAATTGTTTTATTCCTACTATTTTATCTTTCAAATATGTAGCAAAATCTTCTTTTTGCGAGCTATTTAAACCTGTAGCGCTACCGATCGGTTTGATACCAAGTACAAGCGCATTACCTAAAGTAACATGAAAGATAGTAACAAGACGCTCAGGACTTTTGGGAACACAAGTTTTCCCCATAACGTGTTGTACGACTCGGCACTCTTCTAATGGCTGCCTCAGCCTTGTAGCATTTTGACTCATGTTCATATTACAAGCTGAAATAAAAAAGCAAGTTAATATACTTAGAAACAGCCAATAGATGAGACGGCGTAAACACATTTTGGGGTGTTCCTGACTTATCAAAACTCACACAAATTTGTACCTTTTACAGTAAATAGGTCATTTTAGTATATAGCCTCTCTGAACTAAGCAGATGAAAAACATTCCACATCAAACATATCCTTAAAATTGAGTGTAACTCGGTAAAATATTGTTATATTTTTAGAGGATAACCAATTTAAAAGCTTAGTTTAGGGAGTCTTGACCAGATATTTATATAAGTCATCAAGTATTGCCTTGACTGCCATGATGTCACCATCATGCCAATGTGAACCGTCTACAATATATGTCTTATTTTGTTGAACCGCTTTCAGTTGTCGCCACAACGGTTTTTTTTGGAGCTTTTCTAAAGCTTCTTTAGCACTCCTGCTTCCCCATGATAAAAAGAAGAGAACATCACCATCAATATCAGATAAGCGCTCTTCAGAAATATTTTCTACATAGTAAAAATCTCCCTTTTGTGATGGCGGACGTTGTAGTCCAATATCATTTATAACTGTGCCAACAGGACTTTTTTCTCCATAAGACCAAATTCCAGATAATGCATTTGTTGAGGCAACTGATACTTGCATTTGGTAACAGTGATTATTATTTTGAGACGCTGTGCCAATGTTCAAAGCTTTTTTTAGTATTTCAATATACTGCCAATATTCCTTCATTAATTTATTGAAAGTTTCTTCTTGATGTAAGATTTTGGCAATGTCTACCAAATCTTGATCCCAACGACGAGTGCCTACATCAGAATGTCCGATTATAACCGTAGGTGCAATTTTAGAGAGATGCTTGTAGTAAATATTTGGAACATAAGGATGAGCCAAAATTAGATCGGGCTTCAGGAGCAAAATCTTCTCAAGGTTTGGTTCATTTACGCTTCCAATCAATTCAATTTTATCTACTTTGTCTTGAAGATATTCTGGAAAAGGCAAACCTAAATCGTATGCTGTTGCAATTGGTTTAATCCCTAAAGCTAGTGTATTAGCCAAAAAACTTGACCATAGTGTAATAACTCTTTGCGGATTGAGAGGGACACAAGTTTCTCCCATCAAATGTTGCACATTAAGACAGTTTTCCATTGGCTGTTTTAAGTTTGTAGCACTGTCATTCAGATTTCTGCTACAAGTCAAAATAAATCCAAACGTCAAAACTCCCAATAACAGCAGGCAGGTAAAGCGACGTAAAAACATAGTACCAAGGTGTTTAGCCGAAGCCAACAAGGGAGCCAGTTAAAACTCCCAACTGATTGAGCCGATTATTGTAAAGGGATCGCCCAATTGGTTATAGAATCTTCCGAAAGAATAATTATAGTAGGTTACATCAAATAAATTACGGACATTAATAGCTGCTTTCAGGCCATCTCTACGATAATAAATTGCTGCATCTGTGCGGAAGTAGCTTGGCAATACAAACGAATTATCCAAATCACCTTGCCGATCGCCAACATAGAACAGCCCCAAACCAAACCCTAAGCCCTGCAAATTGCCTTTCTGAATTTCATAAGTTGTCCAGAGACTGGCTTGATTCTCTGGCACGTTGTTTAATCGATTACCTACTGGGGTAGCATTATCTTCAGTGACTTCTGCATCGGTATAGGCATAAGAAGCAATCACCTTCCATCCAGGCAAAATCTCACCGGCAATATCTAACTCAATCCCTCGACTCCGTTGTTCACCTACTTGTATAGAGAAAGTAGGGTTGTTGGGATCGGGGGTTGTTACATTCGACTTAGTGATTTGATAAGCGGCTAATGTTGTCGAAAGCCTTCCCTCTAGAAAATCAGCTTTAATACCAGCTTCATACTGTTTTCCTTTGGTCGGTTTGAATGCTCTACCATCTGGGTTGGCTCCAAAGGTAGGAATAAATGATTGGCTATAGCTGGCATAGAGAGAAATAGTATCACTAGGCTGATAAACCAACCCAATTCGGGGGCTAAAGGCGTTATCATTCTGCTCAACAGCAGGTTCACCCTCAACATCAAATGTTCGTTCAACCCAATCAAAGCGTCCACCAATCAGGAGCTTTAGGTTGTCTAGAAGTGTGATTTGGTCTTGCAGGTAGACCCCATAAGATTGAATAGGCTCATAGAAAGCGAAGCGAGAGTTGGGTACAAACTGGTAATCTGAAGTATCGTAGTTCGGGTTCTGAAGATCCAAATCACCTGGGCCTTCGCCAGTAATGCTCTTAAAGTTTTCAACATTGCGATTGGCATCAAAACCTACCAAAAGCTGGTGTTCAATTGCTCCTGTCTTGAACTTGCCCAGTAAATCGATTTGTCCAAAATAGTTATTGATTGGATATTCACGTTTATAAACAGTACTTTCTTGTAGGATGCGATCTTCAACCAGGTCAGAGAAAATGGTAAAGGTATCTCTAGCTGAATTAAGAACAACTGAAATATTATTGCGAAGTTGCCAATCGTCATTAAATTGATGGTTTAGGATGTAACCAAATTTGTGGACATCTTTAGTAGCGAAGTCAATATCGGGATAGCCGGCATAGAAATTTCGAGGTAAGCCAAACGTATTGTCACTGAAAACGGGAACATCTGCCTTAAAAGGCCTCAGATCAGAGTGAATGTACTCATAGTAAAGGTTTAAATTCGTGCGATCGCTTAATTTCCAAGCAATAGAGGGAGCAATTGTAATCAGTTCTGAATTAGCAAAATCGACAAAACTATCCGAAGCTCGATAACTGGCGATGAAGCGATAGAGCATATTTTGATCTGTACTCAACGGCCCAGATAAATCAATGCTGGGCTGATAAAGTCCATAATTTCCTGCCTCAAATGCAAGTTCATAATAAGGTTTACTTAGGGGTTGCTTGGTAGTAACATTGACAATTCCACCTGGTTCTACAGCCCCAAACAAAACTGAGGCTGGCCCTTTTAGCACTTCCACTTGCTCGACTGTCCCCAGTGCTGTGGGGGTGAAGGCATCTGTATCTCGAAAACCGTTGCGGAAATTTCCGTCGCTAACAAACCCTCGAATTACTCTACTTGTTACACCTACACCAAAATTTTCTCCTCCACTACTTACACCACTAACGGTTTCTACTGCTTCAGTTAAATTTGCTGGTTTGCGGTCTTCTATGACCTGTTGTGGTACAACTTGAATCGACTGGGGGATATCACGCAAGGGTGTATCTGTCCGTGTCGCCGTGCTTGCATTCGGTACGGTATAGCTATCCTGTTCCCCCGTAACAACCAATTCAATCGGCTCATCCTGCTGCGCTGCTGGTTTCTCTGGTGGTGTTTCACTCGCTGGCTTTTCTTCAGGTTGCGACCCCTCCCTCTGTCCCTCCCCTTGGTAAGGGGAGGGAAGGGTGGGGTTTTGTATCACCGTTGCCGTAGATGCTACACCAAAAACCAGCCCTGCATCATCATCAAATAACTCAACCATCGGTAAAGCTTTCTCTCCAACCACTGTTACTCGCACAGTATTCGCGTTAACATTTGTAACTGTTATCTCTGTAATTCCCTCAATGGGCTTCTCCGACTTAAACGTGAAAGCATTGCCATCAGGTAAACGCAACTGCCCACCAGTGATATCTGCAATAAAATTATTACCCGTACTGCGATTTGTAACTAGCAGTTGTTCTCCTTGGGTTGTCTCTAAAATCACTTCGACACCTTTATCTGTGGGATTTGCTTTCACACCCGTAATGGTTACAACATCCTCTTGGGAAATAGGGGAATTAGTTGATGACTGTACCAACATTCGAGCGCTAGTTGCAGGAAGTTCGATTTCGCTCAACTGGGGAATCTCTGCATCATTTTCTGGTTTTGTATCAGCCCAAACTGGTTGCGATGTAACTAATACCAAAGCTACAATCCATAACTGCCAATTTAACCGTCCAAAAGCCACTAAAAATTTTTGCATAACTCCTACACCTGTAGACAAAGATTCTCAAATACCCTAGTAGAGTTAGATTACGAGGTTTGATCTAGTTCCGTCTATCTGTAGAAGTGCTTTTTTCTATCACTTAAGTGGCTTTTTAGCAAAAATATAAAATACTGTCTTGAAAATAAGGCAGAAGGCAGACGCTAGGAGGTGAGGTAGCCCCCGTCTTGGCAGTTTCCGGCGTAGACACAAAGCGGTGAGCCAGTCTGGTGGACGGCTTCCCCGGCATAAAGGAGCCAGCGCGCCCTTGCGGCGTATCCGTTGGTAGCGACTGGCGTGAACTGGCGAACTCGGAGGGCTTCCCGTAAGGGTTGGGGGCTGCCGTAGACGCGAAGCGGCTTCTCATAGAGTACCCGTTCGGCGTTGGGCGTAGACGCAAAGCGGCTTCTCGCAGAGTAGCCCTTCCCGCAGGGTAGGGTAGGGCAGAAGGAAAGATAGTTTTCATTCTCTCTTTGTGTGATTTATGGCATGATTGTATGACTTGTGTTCTAATCATGTTGGACGAAGGTTACTTGCGTAAAAAGCGGTATAATTTTAAGAGAGTTTGCTATCCACCACAAATGACTAATCAGCAGCTTGAAGAATATTCTCAACAACTAGAAATGCGAGTTGCAATTTTAGAAAAAGAACTAGCAAAGATTAAACAAACATTAGCTGAATCCCTCAAGAGAAAAGAAACCTGGTGGTTAAAAGTTGCGGGTAGATTTGAAAACGACCCTACTTTTGATGAAACAGTTTGTCTTGGACAAGAATGGCGTAAATCAGCTAAGTAAATTTACCAAGATGAATCTAAGCTTTAAGCTTTTTGTGAGCGTGAAATTAAAGACAAAAGTAACTTCTCTCGACGACGAGGTTTAAATATGGAACATACAATAGATAAACAAGCATTACTCAAGGCAATTTATGCTGAGTTAGAAAATGCTTATGATGACACTTTACAAGAAATTTTAGAACTACTCAAAATTCGTAATCAAGAAGATAAAGAGGATGAAAGAGAATTTGAAGAAGGATTAAAAGATATAGCAGAAAACGGTACTATTCCTTGGGAAGAGATTAAACGGAATATGAAAAGAAATATTGCATGATTTATAAAGTTGAATTTTCTAAGGGTGCATTGAAGCAATTTAATAAACTTTCTCTAGAACTCTCTAGAACTGCAAGAACGCATCCAAAGGAAAATTGATAAACTTGCAAACGACCCACGTCCTAGTGGCGTTGGAAAACTTAAGAACGGCGAAAACCGCTATCGAGTTAGAGTAGGTAATTATCGTATTTTATACAATATTTGTGATGATATTTTATTAATAACTGTAGTCAGAATAGGTCATCGTAGAGAAGTTTATCGTGAAGAATAGTAAAGTAACACAATCTGCTTAAATCCTCTCATGATATTATTTAAGCGGCTTGTTACCCAATTGGAATTCTTTTGGTGAAACTCCAAATTTTTCTTTAAAAGCCTTGGCAAAATAACCCAAATGTGAATAGCCAACAGCATTCGCTACTTCTGCAACTTGCATTTTACTTTCAGCTAACATCATTTTTGCTTGCTCCATGCGATAATCGTGCAAATATCCGAATACCGTAGTTCCAAACACCTCTTGAAAACAGTAACGCAGTTTGCGAACGCCAAAACCGACTAATTTTGCTAAATCAATTAGTGAGGGTGGATTCTCGATTCGACGAATTAAAATATCTCTAGCATAATAGGTTTTTTCAATATCTACAGGTCTTAAATTTCCAACTGCTCGAATAGCTTGTTCTTGATGCAAAAACTGATTTAATTGCAGTGCCAATAATTCTAAAACTCTACTTTCTAGATACATCCGCTTCATCATTCCCTGAAAAGGGGGTTTAAGAATTTGCTGCAAAACCACAAACATTGCTGATGTAATTTTTCCAACAGTATAATGAAACCTGGGTGGAGAATTTTTCTTGATTAACGCTTGTAAGGAAGTTGGTAAATATTCAAAGCCTTGACTGAAAGTTTTAAATACATCAATATCTATATGAATAACTATCACTGATTCATACTCTCCATCTGAAAAATTATGAATTTCATCTACATTAGGTAAATAAAATAAATAGTTTCTTCCTACTGATTCAATATAATCATCAGGAATTTCTTTTATTCCCGGTGTAATTGTTCGTAAATCCCCAGAAATATGAAACTTAGAAATTAATGGATAGGATTGTTCGTGGTGAGACCAAAATTTTAACTCTTGATGATGTATTACATCTGCAATTATCAGTCTTAGTCCGGGACGTAGTTCAACTTCGTAAAATAATCCTGTAGCAAATTGATTTTCCCATTGACAAATCTCATCAAAACCATCATGATTTAGTAATCGTTTACCATTTGTTTTGATACTTTCTTCACACAACTGGTCATATTCTTCTTCTGTTAGTATATGCATTTTTAAGTTTTATCTTGATATATTTGAAGCAGCTATATGGGAGTTTTATCGCAGTGGATTTTCTGAGAATGTATTATGCCAATTCAGTTTTTGAGTGATATATGTTTAACCCCTCCAAACCTCCCCTTATCAAGGAGAGGCAGACGCTTGTGGGGGTTCCCCCCGTTGTGCAGACTAGCGTGAGGTGCCGTAGGCGATCGGGTTGTGTTACTTCCCCGATTTTTCTACAGCAACAAAGTGGTTGAGCAAATAATAATTATTTTCAATAATTATACATAATATTCTCTTGAGTCTCAATGGGTAGGTATTGGGACTTACGCACTCATATCCCCCAACCCCTTAGAAAGGGGAGCCACTATGCCCTTGCGGGTTTCCCGACTTGGGACATTGCCTTGTCAAAACCTTAGGTGAAGTCTACCTAGAACACCATCCTTACCCTGAAGATATTTTTTGGGTGATTGAATTCTCCAATGCCACTCTCAGCAAAGATTTAGGTGAGAAAAAAGAAATTTACGCTGAGGCAGACATTACTGAATATTGGGTTGTCAACCTGAAAACACCGCAACTAAAAGTATTTCGTGAACTCAAAAATGGGCAATACACAACTGAACTGACACTCACCACAGGCACTATTTTAGCCCTAGCCTTTCCTGATGTATCGATACAAGTTGAGCTCCTCATCGGTGTAGCGAAAAAATCTAAGGAACTATAATTTGAGGATATATTTTCTCATCATACCGTGATTCATAATCACAAACTTGTCAATTTTTTACTTCAATTTTTCTCAGCAAATAATCCTCGTTCTTAACCTTTTGCTAGCTAATTCTTAATATTTTTGGGGTATTTTCTTTTACTGAATACAAATTTATACCAAAAAGCATACAGCGCTCTCTGGTTAACTTCCAGCTACGGTAGTTAATTCAACTTGTCACATTCCTACGGAAGAAAAAGAGAAGCGTAACTTTGCAATTTTCGCTTTCATCCCAGCTATTTATTAGCGCTCATCAACTCATAATCAAGATGGAAACTTCTAGCACAATCCGTTTTGCTCAGTTTAATGCTTCCCTCAATCGCAATACTGAAGGTCAGTTAGTAACCGATTTATCTACGCCCGATAATGCTCAGGCAAAAGCTGTTGCCGAAATTATCCAACGTACCAACCCGGATATCTTACTGATCAACGAGTTTGACTACATCCAAGAAAATCCTTTGCAACCAGTCCAACTTTTCTTGGAAAATTATCTTGGTGTTAGTCAAAATGGTGCAACTCCCGTGAGCTACCCCTATGTTTACATTGCTCCCTCCAATACTGGTATTGCTTCGGGATTTGATTTAAACAACAACGGTGTAGTAGTAACTACTCCAGAAACACCAGGATACGGCGATGATGCCTTAGGTTTTGGCAATTTCCCCGGACAATTTGGCATGGTGCTGCTCTCCAAACATCCTATCGATACTGCCAATGTCCGCACCTTCCAAAATTTCCTCTGGAAGGATATGCCTGGATCTTTGCTATCTACCATTGCCACTCCTGGCTCTTCTGAACCTTGGTACTCGCCAGAGGAACAAAATATTTTGCGGCTTTCCTCAAAGAGTCACTGGGATGTACCCATACAGGTGAATGGAGAGACAATTCACGTCCTTGTTAGCCATCCTACACCACCAGTGTTTGATGGTCAGGAAGACCGCAACGGCAAGCGCAACCACGATGAAATTCGCTTTTGGGCAGATTACATCACTCCTGGTAAAGGAGATTACATTTATGATGATGGTGGCAAACAAGGTGGACTAGCTGCTGGCTCGCGTTTTGTGATTATGGGCGACCAAAATGCCGATCCATTTGATGGTGACAGTTATAACAACGCTATTCTGCAACTTTTGCAGAACCCCAATATCAATACTAATTTCATCCCCACCAGTCCCGGCGCTCCTCAACAGACAATTTTACAGGGTGGTGCAAACCTCAATCAAAAGGGTAATCCCAGCTTTGACACCGCAGATTTTGTTGATTCGACTCCTGGGAACCTGCGAACAGATTACGTGTTACCTTCTGTTGACTTGACAATTGCTGATTCAGGAGTATTTTGGCCCCTCAATACCGATCCTTTATTTCCCTTAGTAGGCACTTTCGATCCTAATCTTCCCGGTGGTTTTCCCAGTTCAGATCACCGTCTGGTGCGGGTAGATGTGCAGTTAGGAGCAACGGAACCAGGTAAGACTATTCCCAGCGCCGAATTTCAGGGACAAACTACTTTCCCTACAGGCTTTATTCCCCCTGGTGTCGCAGGAAGTGTAAATGGAACACCGACTGCTTTGGGTGGACTATCGGGTATTACCTACGATGCTGCTAACAACCAGTTCTATGCTATCTCAGACGATCGCTCTCAATTTGCCCCTGCCCGCTTCTATACTTTCACTGTCGATTTAGCTAACATAGCCACTGCGGGAGTAACTTTTACCAATGTTACGCCCCTCAAAGATAGTAATGGCAACTTCTTTGCACTCAACAGCCTCGATCCTGAAGGTATTGCCCTCACCAACAACGGCACGGTTTTCGTCTCTTCTGAGGGTGAAGTTAATCCTAGTGCAGGACGAGTTAGCGATCCTTTTATCAAAGAGTTTTCCGTGGTTACCGGAGAGGAAGTACGTTCTCTGCCCATACCCAAAAAGTTTTTACCAGTAGTAGAGGATACCAACGGCAATGGTGCTGTTGATGCAGGCGATACGCAGACATCTGGTGTTCGCAACAACTTAGCCTTTGAAAGCCTCACCATCACACCCAACCAGAAAACTCTATTTACAGCTACCGAAAACGCCCTCTTCCAAGACGGGGCAGTTGCCTCTACTACCACTGGCACCCGCTCTCGCATTCTGCAATACAACTTAGTTACCGGACAGCCAGAAAAGGAATACCTCTACATCACCGATCCGGTAGCTGTACCGCCAAACCCGGCAGATGGATTTAATACTAATGGGTTAGTAGATTTACTGGCAATTGACAATCGTGGGACTTTACTGGCACTGGAGCGTTCTTTCTCCTCTGGAGTTCCCGGCACAGGCAATACGAGCAAAATCTATGAAATTTCGCTTCAAGGTGCAACCGACATCAGCACCATCGACTCTCTCGATAATCTCAGCGAAACTCAACTAGCGGCAATTCAACCTGCCCAAAAGCGACTGTTATTGAATCTCGATTCCCTCAACTTGCCCACAGGTACAGATAATATCGAGGGTATAGCCTTCGGCCCCAAATTACCAGATGGCAGACAATCGATAGTTTTGGTGAGTGACAATAACTTCAGCCAAACCCAATTTACCCAAATCCTAGCTTTGGATGCAGATGTAGTTCCCACCGCTGCTCCCAGAGTTGAAACCCGTCCCGATCTACTGGACGATGAAACACTGCCCACAAGTCAACGTGCTGATGCTGACGATCCTGCTATCTATGTAAATGCGACTGATTCCGCTAAAAGCCTCGTACTAACAGCAGTTAAAAATGCCGGATTGCGGGTTTATAGCTTGTCTGGAAATCTGTTGCAGGAAATAAATCCTGGTGGTATTCGCTACAACAACATTGATTTGCAATATGGTTTTAGATTGGATGGTCAATCAATAGATATTGCCGTTGCTAGCGATCGCCAAAACGACAAACTAGCAATTTTCAAAATTAACCCGAATCCTACCACCCCCGGTCAATATTTAGAAGACATTACCGACAGCAGTATCAGCACTCTCTTCCAAGCCGCACCCTTTAGTCCTCCCTATGAGCCATCATCGCGGAGTGCTTACGGAGTTGCCATGTACCGCAGCCCCATCACCAATGATTACTACGTCTTTGCCAATCGTCGCGAAACTGGAGACATAGCACAGTTCAAACTCATAGACAAAGGTAATGGCAAAATTGGGGCTGAACGAGTGCGGGAATTTACCATACCCACAGCTGATGGAGTCGATCCGCAAACTGAAGGAATGGTTGCCGATCAAGAAACCGGCTTCCTTTATATTGGGCAGGAAAATGTGGGTATCTGGAAGTTCCAAGCAGAACCCGATGGTGGCACAACAGGTAAACTAATCGATAAAGTCAAAGCCTTGGGCGGCAATTACCTCAGCGACGATGTTGAAGGATTAACCATCTACTACGGCAAAAACGGCACAGGTTATTTACTAGCATCCAGTCAAGGAGATAACACCTTTGTAGCTTATACCCGTGAAGGCAACAACGAATACATCGGGCGCTTTGGTGTAGGTAACAACGGTGCAATTGACAGCGTGCAAGAGTCAGATGGCGCAGATGTCATAAATGTACCGCTTGGCTCCAAATTTCCATTTGGCTTATTTGTCACCCAGGATGGCTCCAATGAACCTGCCGTAACAGTTGATGATGAAAATATCAACACTAACTTTAAGCTCGTACCTTGGGAAAACATTGCCAAAACCTTCCCCGAACAACTAAATATTGACACCACTAGTTATAATCCCCGTACTCCTGTGGCACAACCAAAACTAAGTATTTACGAATTTAACAACCTGCCCAAGTTGGGAACCACCTCTTCTGGACAAGATATTTTCCTGGGCGGTTTCTCCGGGCTGTATTTCCAAGGACTTGCTGCAAATGGCAATCTCAAGTTTGTCACCCACACCGATCGCGGGCCAAATGGAGAAAGCATCGGTGCCAACAGACCATTTCCTCTGCCAGACTTTCAGCCAGAAGTAGTTAGTTTTGAACTTAACCGCACCACTGGTGAGATTACCATTACCAAGAGAACAGGATTATTTCGACAAGATGGCACAACCCCGCTCACAGGACTACCCAACCTGCAAGCTTCCACAAGCGGTACGGCTTACACTGATGAAATTCCTGTCGATCTAGCCAACAAAACCCTGCAAAACGATCCGTTGGGTGCAGACTTGGAGGGGATTGTTGTTGCCCCCAATGGCGACTTGTGGATGGTGGATGAGTACCGCCCGGCAATTTACCACTTTGATAGCAACGGTAAACTAATTGATCGCTTCATTCCCGAAGGTGATGCTACTGACGCGAGCAAAAATGGCGGCACTTTTTACGGTACACCCGCCCTACCTGCTGTTTACGCCCAAAGACGGAATAATCGTGGCTTTGAAGCTGTGGCGCTCGATGGTACAAAACTTTATGCCTTTATTCAAAGTGCAATTGATAATCCAGATGTCAGCAATGATGCAACTTCTAGAAATTCTCGCAATTTGCGAATTCTAGAATTTGATATAGTGACAAAGCAGGTAACGGGAGAGTATCTATACATCCTGGAAGGTTTACCGGGAACTGACAAAATAGGTGATGCTGTCGCTCTCGGCAATGGCAAATTCGTGGTTATAGAGCGAGACGATGAAAGTGATAACGCTGCCAACAAATTGCTCTACCAGATTGATTTGGCAGGAGCAACTAATATCAATAATCCGGAATTGTTCGGTACATTGCCTACAGGTAAAACCATTGAACAGTTAACTACTGAAGAGTTAGCCACTGCCAAAATCACCCCTGTCAACAAGAGCCTCATTGCCAATGCTGCTCAACTTGGTTATACCGGAGTTGAAAAACTAGAAGGATTAGCACTGGTAGCACCTAACACTCTGGCTCTGCTCAACGATAACGATTTTGGTGTGACAGAAACTCAAACAAATCCTGATGGCAGTACTGGCATTAAAGTTGATTCTCTTCCTTTAAAATTGGGTCTTTTGGAATTACCCAACAATTTGGAGGTGACTTCTCCACCCAAGGTTACACTGAAGGGTTTCGCCTCACTCCCAGCCGATACCTTCGCAGAAGGGCCTCCATCAGGCAGTGCAATTACAGGTAATACCAACGGACGCACTGTTCCATTTGATAAACAACCAGTGCAAGGATTTAGCGGTGTTCAATTTGCCGACGAAAATTCCTTCTGGTTCCTTTCTGACAACGGTTTTGGCGCTAAGAACAACAGTGCAGATTACCTGCTGCGGATTTATCGCATCGATCCTAGCTTCCGAGGTGCAGAGGTTGGGGGTGATGGTAGTGCCAAAGTGTTGGACTTTATCCAATTATCTGATCCCGATCGCAAAGTTCCCTTCGAGATTGTGAATGGAAATACAAGCGATCGCCTCTTAACTGGTGCAGATTTCGATGTGGAATCTATCGCGATCGCTGCTGATGGCACAATCTGGATTGGAGACGAATTTGGCCCTTATTTACTTCATTTCGATGCCACTGGCAAGCTGTTAGATGCTCCCATCCCCACACCAAATACAGTCAATTTAAATACATTGAATGGTAAACCGCCAATTGTAATTGGACATCGGGGTGCTAGCGGCGAACTACCAGAACATACTCTAGGAGCCTATAAATTAGCAATTGAGCGGGGAGCAGACTTCATCGAGCCTGACCTAGTTTCTACTAAGGACGGTGTATTAATTGCTCGCCACGAACCCAACTTAATTGCTACCACCGACGTTGCAGATCGTCCAGAGTTTAGCGATCGCAAAACAACGAAAATTGTTGATGGCAAGGCAGAAGAAGGCTTTTTTGCTTCTGACTTTACCCTGGCAGAAATCAAAACACTGCGAGCAAAGATGCCGCAAGATTTCCGTACCCAAGCGTTTAACGGCGTGTATGAAATTCCTACGTTTGAGGAAATCATCGAACTAGTTAAACAGGTTGAAACAGACACGGGACGTAAAATCGGTATCTATCCGGAAACCAAACACCCGACTTTCCACGATAACCTCGGCTTGTCTCTCGAAGAACCTCTGCTGGCAACTTTAGAAAAAACTGGATTTACAAATCCAAATCGGATATTTATCCAGTCTTTTGAAGTCAACAACCTCAAAGAACTAAATCAAAAAACCGACATCCCTCTAGTTCAACTCTTAGATGCAGTTGATGTCAGAGATGATGGAACCCTAATTGAAACGCAGCCCTACGACTTCGTTGTGAATGGTGATTCTCGCACCTACGCAGATTTACGGACACCAGAAGGCTTACAAGAAATAGCCACCTATGCTGATGGTATCGGCCCGTGGAAGCGGATGATCATCTCGGTGAAAGCTGTCGATAAAGATGGCGATGGAAAACCCGACGATATTAACGGCGACGGTGTGATTAATGATGCTGACAAAACCCTCACCGAACCAACTTCTCTAGTAGAAGATGCCCATGATACCGGGCTATTGGTACACCCCTATACCTTCCGCGATGAAGAACGTTACTTGGCATCAGATTATGACGGCGATCCTGCACAGGAATACAAGCAGTTTATTAATTTAGGTGTTGATGGCTACTTTACTGATTTTCCTGGTACGGGCGATGTAGCACGCGACCGAATTACCGCAGAGATTGTGCGATCGCCCGATCATCCCGATGTACTCAAAAAGACCGAGTTTCAAACCCTTGATGGCAATGCACCTATTGTGATTGGGCATCGGGGTGCAAGTGGTTTACGTCCAGAACACACTTTGGTAGCCTACAAATTAGCGATCGCTGATGGGGCAGATTTCATCGAGCCGGATTTGGTAGCTACAAAGGATGGGGTTTTGGTAGCCCGGCACGAAAATGCCCTGGCAATTCTCAATGCCGATGGCAGCGTGAATACCACCGACACTAGTACAGACATTTACTTGCGTCCAGAGTTTAGCGATCGCAAAACTACCAAAATTATCGATGGACGTAGTGTCACGGGTTGGTTTACCGAAGATTTGACTTTGGCAGAACTGAAAACCCTCAATGCCATTGAACGTCTACCCAATCTGCGCTCAACCAAATTTGACAACGACAACTTAAAGGTTCCTACTCTCACAGAAATCATTGATTTGGTGAAGCAGGTTGAACAAGAAACTGGCCGCAAAATAGGCATATATCCAGAAACTAAGCATCCTACCTACTTTGCAAATATCGGTATCAATTTGGGTGAGAAGTTAGTTGATACCTTAGTTGCTAACAACTTCACCGATCCAAAGCGGGTATTTATTCAGTCTTTTGAGGTAGGCAATCTCAAGGAACTGAAAAATGACTTGATGCCAAAGGCTGGCATTGATTTACCTCTGATTCAGCTATTTGGTGGCTTAACAGGCAAGCCTTATGATTTTGTTGTCAGTGGCGATTCCCGCACATATGGCGACCTCACTAGTCCCGCAGAACTGGCTAAAATTGCAGAGTATGCTACTGGAATTGGCCCTAATAAACGGTTGATTGTCCCTGCCGAAACAGTAGATCGTGATGGTGATGGTAAACCAGATGACTTGGATGGCGATGGCACAATTACTGATGCCGATAGGGTTCTGGGTACTCCCACTTCTTTGGTAAAAGATGCCCACGCCGCAGGCTTGCTGGTACATTCCTATACCTTCCGCAACGAAGGCATTTTCCTAGCATCTGATTACAACGGTGATCCGCAAAAAGAATTTGAGCAGTTTATCAATTTAGGGGTTGACGGTTACTTTACCGACTTTCCCGGTACAGGCGATCTCGTGCGCGATCGCTTTGTAGGTGAGCCAGTTGTCTCAAATCTTGCTCGTTCCAGAGGCTTTGAGGGTTTAGCAATTAGCCCAGATAAACAAACTCTGTATCCGTTGCTTGAAGGCACTGTCTTTGGCGATCCTGCTGGTTCGCTACGCATCTACGAGTTTGATGTAGCATCTGAGCAATATATGGGACTATTTGGCTACTACCAGTTGGAAAACCCCAATCATGCCATTGGTGACTTTACCGCCATCAACCACAACGAATATCTGGTGATTGAGCGAGATAACAATCAAGGTGCTGAAGCCAGATTCAAGAAAATCTTTAAAGTTGACTTATCGAAACAAGATGACAATGGCTTTGTTGCCAAAGAAGAAATCGCCGATCTGCTGAATATTCAAGATCCTAATGACTTGAATCAAGATGGCAGCAGCAGGTTTACTTTCCCCTTCCAAACTATCGAAGATGTGTTGGTACTAGATGCTAAAACGCTTTTGGTTGCCAACGATAACAATTATCCCTTTTCAGTGGGACGACCGCCCGCCATTGATAACAACGAATTTATCATCCTGGAATTAGACAAGCCACTGAATTTGCTTAATCCCACTCCGAACATCCCAGATTACGAGGACAAAAATAACTCGTTTCATCATTTAGGTAAAAGCTGGCAAGAAAAGCTAGAAAAAAAACTAATTGATTTGCGGGATGTGACACAGCAAGTGAAAGTTGAATTTGTGGTTAACACAAAAGCAGCATTCAAGAACTTTGTCGGCTTCTATCAGATAACCGATGAGATGGGTGGCATTGATATTAATAGTGATGGCACGGCAGACATTTTGCCTGGGCAAGCTGGCTATACTCAAGCTGCTGTGGGTGCACGTATTCCAGGCATTGACATAACTGTGAGCAACCAAGCCACTTATACAAGCATTTTTCAGCCTGGCAGCATCTATGCACCATTTATGATTGCGAATGGCAAACCGGAAGCAATTTTAGATGGCAATGCTAATAACGATCCAGCGGTGTACTTCCCATTCTTAGGAGCGAACCCAGACAAGATAGATCATATGCATTTGTTAGACAATAACATCTTTTGTTTTGAGGATTTACTAGGAGGCGGCGACAAAGATTACAACGATTTTGTTGTGAAAGTGAATTTGAGTATTACCTAAGAATAGCGATCGCTTGATTGCAAATTTTAGCTAATTTGATTGAGATGCATTGAGTTTACTGTTTTTGTACCCTGTGGGAAACTTCCCCAGGGACATTTATTTTTCATCTCAATGCTATTGCCATTCCCTATCTTCAAGTTCCTTTTGAGGCAACAATAAAGTTGCTTCAATTTCCTGCCTGATCGCAGCTGTCACCTCACAATTACTATTCAAGCAATCGAGCAATAACTGATTGGCATCATAGTAGCATTGCAGTACTTGCTGTTGCTGTTGGCTTGGGATGTCTTCGAGAATATTGACATCAATGTATATGTCATCGATTCCAACAGGACGGCTGATATCCAATAACTGCAAAATCCCACACTGATTTTGAATTTTTTCCTGGCGTTGCGATCGCACCTGTTGCACCAAGACATCAATATCTAAGACAGGAGCCTGGGCAAGTTCTGTGGGATCGGCAGCGATCTCGCGCCAATTCAATTCCAATATCGAACAAATTTCCACAAATATATGACGCTCAACCGGACAGAGAAAAACCGCCAAATGGGTTGTCTAGTCTTTAAGCCCGACTTCTAACGCCAAATTTTCCTGAGTCCACCCCTTGCGGGCAAACGCTCTTTTTGCCTGTTGAATTCCAATATGTGATGCTTGGAGCGATCGCCTGACCATAAGACAAAAAACTCATATGAAAATTTCTAAACTTAAATTTTTATGAACACTAAGGATTTTATACTTTTTCTTATGCTAAACATCTTTTGCTCTAGTTAAATCATACAAAAGTCAGAAAACGAGTGTAATGTCATCCAAGTATTTAAAGTTTTGTAACAAATTCAAACGCTATTCACTCATCTTATACTTCTCTAACCTTTGCCAAAACTTAATCTCAAGCACCCATCTGTCATACTGGAGGAGTACAAATTCAGAGCTTCTCTATGAACACTGGTTAGCTCTTAAGAGCGACGACAGTAGATAAAAACCTGATTACTATAACTAGAAGAGCGCAATATTACAAATATTTAAACAAAGTTTTTATAGTTTTTTATAGTAATAATTGCTATTTCCAAAAATGATTCAAGAGCTTGCATATGTTATCAAGACAAGAATATAAAATAGATATCTTAGGCAATATTCCTTTTATATCAATTCATATTAGTAGTCTATTAATTTTTTGGGTGGGTTTTAGTTGGACTGCTCTCATTACATGCCTTACACTTTGGTTCATACGAATGTTTGGGATCACAGCAGGATACCACCGTTATTTTTCACATCGCACTTATAAAACAACGCGTTGGTTTCAGTTTATTCTTGCTGTTTTAGGTAATTCCTCAGCTCAGTTAGGCCCGTTATGGTGGGCAGCGCGTCATCGTCATCACCATCGCTATGCAGATACAGAACAGGATATTCATTCCCCCATTGTTAATGGTTTCTGGTGGTCGCACGTTGGCTGGGTGATGTGTCCTAAATATTCCAAAACAGACGAAAAGCAAGTCCGAGATTTTGCACAATATCCAGAGTTGCGGTGGTTAAACCGTTTCCATATGACAGTTCCTATTGTACTAGCAATCATTTTAACTGCAATTGGTATAGTGTTGCAATTGTGCTTTCCTCAGCTAAAAACGACTGGGTTACAGATGCTTGTGTGGGGATTTTGTTTAAGTACTTTGCTACTTTATCACACGACTTTTACAATTAATTCTCTTGCCCATATCTTTGGTTATCGTCGTTTTAACACAACAGATAGTAGTCGCAATAATTGGTTTTTAGCTCTAATTACTCTCGGCGAAGGTTGGCATAATAATCATCATTATTATCCTGCTTCAGAACGGCAAGGCTTCTACTGGTGGGAGATAGATGTTACCCATTACATTCTGAAGCTACTTTCATGGCTAAGAATCGTTTGGGATTTAAGAACTCCTCCCAGAAAAATCTACGCTCATTATGTCTTCAATACTCACAACTCAAACGTCTCAAATTATCAAAATTGATGATAGTAATGCCCCATTAAAGAACAACCTTCTCCCTCTCATTTACGCTTTCTTTATAAAGTCGTTCGTATTGCCCTACGGCACCGCCTCTACCCTCGTTATTGTTTAGGCATTAGCGCGACGCCCGGCTGAAACGTGGATTGCTGTGTTTATTGTATTTGCTGGAATTTCTCTTTCCGAGCTTTCTAAACGAGCATGGAGACGAGAAGCACAGCCATTGACTAACTCTCAAGAAACTGTTATGACACAGACAAACATCACCTCTTCAATGAACGATAAGCGCAATGCTTGGCTTTGGGGATTAACACCTCAGACTGAACTAGTCAATCCTCTGAGTTCGAGACGCTTGTTTTAACTTTTATGCCGTAGTTAATCAAATAAGCCCAGAAATGAAACAACACCCTGTAATGCTGAAGGAGAGAAAATACTAAATCATCATCCTATGGTTTGCTAAGTTCTCCAGGGGGTTATCGTTTTTTTGCACTCGTTACAACGGTGATTGTGCTAGCAGCCACGAATCGTTCTGAAGTCTTAGATCCTGCTCTATTGCGTCTTGCTCGATTTAACCGTCAAGTGTTAGCGATCGCCGGGAACTGTCGGGGCGAGAAGCAATTTTCAAAATTTATACTCAGAAAGTAAAGCTGGGTAAGGATGTGCAATCTTAAAGTGATCGCGACTCAACTCTTAGAGATGAAAGTGAGTGAGGGTGAGAAAGTGTACTGTTTGCGGAGCCAGGTTCAAACTGCAAACAATTTCACCGTTTCAGATAAACCTAATTTAACTTCAGGAGTTCGTTAATGTTGGTTTTCACGAATGATTTAGGACTGCCATAGCGTCTTTTTGATGTCCTAAATTAGGATACACCTCATACCATTTAACTTTTTGAGTGATTCATATTCAACCCCTCCCAACCTCCCCTTACTAAGGGGAGGTGCCGTAGGCGGTGGGGTACATCCATATCAACCTTTTCGTGAAATAGTATCACAAGCATAAATATGGCTTGAGTAGACTGTGTACAATTCCAAACGCACATATTGAGCCTGAATGCAATTCACTTTTTTTAACCTGAGTTTAACCTTCTGTGACTAATTAGTTTGAGAAAATCTACTACTATCGCAATTCCTTTGAAAAGTTTTATGTCTCCAGTTCTGCAAGTAGGCGATCGCACACTGACAGCCACAGAAGTTTTACCACTGCTAGCAGAATACCAACTGCTACCACAGCTAGTAAAAGAGATAGTCATCAGCCAAGCAATAGCAGAAATTGAGTGTACGCAACAGGAGACTAAGCTTGCTTGTCAACAATTGGCTCAACAATATCAACTCACTTCTGATGCTATGCTTCAGCTTTGGTTGCAGCAAAATAACATGAGTGCCAAGCAATTTGAAGCGCTGGCTGTTCGACAATTAAAACTAGAAAAATTCAAACAAAATAACTGGGGAAAAGATTTAGATGCTTATTTTATTCAACGCAAACCCTTATTAGATCGCGTTGTTTATTCTCTGATAAGAACTACTGATCTAGGTATTGCCCAAGAAATTTACTTTCGCATCAAAGAAGGAGAGCAGTCTTTTATCCAACTAGCACGAGAATTTGCACAAGGCCCAGAAAAGGAAACAGATGGTTTAATAGGGCCAGTAGAATTACAAGCACTTCATCCAGTTTTAGCGAAATTATTATTATCCTGTCAACCACAGCAATTATTACCACCTACCCAAGTAGGCGATTGGATTGTGATTGTTCGTCTAGAAAAATTGCTAACAGCTAAGTTAGAAGCTTCGATGCGTCAACGATTAATCAATGAACGTTTTCATCAATGGCTACAAATGCAAATTTCAGCACAGAATTGGCAGATTCATCAATCTGAATTAATTGCTACTACTAATCGTTAATAGTTAATAACTAATAGCTAATAGCTAATAGCTAATTGATAATGGTAATTAACTATTAGCAAAAACTCTATATTAATCTTAAAACATTTACAAAAACTTCATTTTTTTATTCTTTCTCTTTGTGTACTTTGTGGTTTCTTATTCTCGGCATTTTTGAAATCAGATAGAACTGCTATAATTTACAATTATCATGACTTATATTCAAAGCTCTTTTCAGGAATTTATTTCTACTATCAAAGGTTTTGACAAATTACCAACTGCATTAGTCACAAATTTCTCACAAAAATTACAACCTTGGCGCTATCGCATCGGTCAAAAGATTCTTGACAAAGAAAGAATTCCCGACCGCATAGCAATTCTTTATGAAGGTAAAATACGATTGTTGGCATATGACCCCCGCACCCAAATGCCAACTACGATAAAATTGCTAGAACCAGGAGCAATTATTGGCGAAATTAGTTTACTGAGAAACGTAGCTTGTGAAACAGCGATCGCTTCAACTGAAGTTATATGTTTAACAATCAGTTCCATAGACTATTCGCGTTTGCTTGATGAGTATTCAACTTTTGGCGATGCTCGTCAAAATCAGTGTCATTTAATCGAAATATTTGATATTTTAGGTGCGCAACAACAAGTACAAGCTCAAGCGAATATTAATATTAAAGAACTTGCTCAAACAGCATTGCCAGAAGCAAAGGTACATCACCTCCCACCAGGTAAAACTTCATTTCACCAGTTAGATAGAGAATACATTTGGTTTGTCAGTGGCGGTGGAGTAATAACTGAATTTCCTGTTGGTTCTCGTTTGGAATCGAGCGTTGAACAAGATGTACTTGAGGTGAAGGGGAAAAATTCAGCGCGTTTAGTTGGGTTAAGTAGCTCAACTTTATTACCTCATAGTTATCAGATACAAACTCAGATACAACAGAGTCAATTAAATCATACAGACAATCTTGATATTCCTTACGCACCAGAGGAAGAATCGCCACCAGATTTTACTACTGCCAAGACAGAGCAGAAAATCAAAAAGTATCCATTTGTACATGGCAGGGGAGAATTAAAGAGTGCGATCGCCTGCTTTCAAATGTTGTGCCAATATCTACAAATACCGTTTCGACGGGAAGTTGTTCGCCGCGTCTTAAATGAGCAACTCAAACGTACTGGGAACATATCTTTTCCTGTTTGTGCCTACTTAGCAGAATTAATCGGACTTAGGGCGCAATTAGTAGATATACCTGTTGCTAGTGTCACGCGCATCCCAACACCAGCGCTGATTTCCTACGGTGATAGTTATGCAGTTGTTTATGAAGCAAGCTCGCGCATTGTTGTTTTAGGTGTACCAGAACAAGGAATTCTGCGTTGCAAACCGGCTGAAGTAGTTACCCAATTGAATGCAGAAGAAAACAGCTATCCATCACAAGCAAAGGTATTGCTACTTTCTCCCAGCAAAACGACACCCCAGGAACGTTTCGGTTTACAATGGTTTCTTCCCTATTTATCACGCTACCGCCGTGTACTGTTAGAAGTTTTTATTGCTTCATTTTTTGTACAATTGGCAGCCCTAGCTAACCCACTAGTTATTCAGTTAATTATCGATAAAGTCATTGCTCAAAACAGTATAAATACCTTGCATATTTTAGGTGTTTTACTGTTAGTAGTAAGCTTATTTGAAGCTGTACTTAGTACACTGCGAACTTACTTATTTGTCGATACTACTAATCGTATCGATATGGGTTTGGGTTCAGAAATTATTGACCACTTGCTACGTCTACCATTACGCTATTTTGAACGTCGTCCAGTTGGAGAACTTTCCACCCGCATCAACGAGTTAGAAAATATTCGCTCTTTTCTCACTGGCACTGCTTTAACAGTGGGTTTAGATGCTCTATTTTCAGTGGTTTATATCATCGTCATGCTCATTTACAGCTGGCAACTAACGCTAGTTGGTTTAGCAACAATTCCAGTATTTATAATTATCACTTTGATTGCTTCTCCCACAGTTAGTAAACAACTACGTAGCAAAGCAGAACGCAATGCCCAAACTCAATCTTACCTGGTTGAGGTTATGTCTGGTATTCAAACCGTAAAAGCGCAAAATATCGAAATGCGATCGCGCTTTTCATGGCAAGAGCGTTATGCTCGTTATGTTGCTGCTGGATTTAAAACTGTAGTTACTTCCACTCTCGCTAATTCTACTAGCAATTTTCTCAATAAATTAAGTAGCCTGCTGGTGCTTTGGTTGGGTGCTTATTTAGTGTTGCAAGGAGAATTAACTTTAGGAGAATTAATTGCCTTTAGAATTATCTCTGGTTATGTCACTAGTCCGATATTACGTTTGGCACAACTTTGGCAAAGCTTCCAAGAAACAGCCTTGTCTTTGGAACGTTTAAGCGATATTGTTGATACACCACAAGAAGCAGAATCAGACCGTTACAATATTCCCTTACCTGCAATTATAGGAGCGGTAAAATATGAAAATATCTCTTTCCGCTTTAATACAGGTAGTGCGCTACAACTTGACAATGTCAGCCTAGATTTTCCTGTCGGTAAATTTGTGGGAATTGTTGGCAAAAGTGGTGCAGGTAAAAGTACTTTAATGAAATTATTAATCCGGTTGTATGAGCCAGAATCCGGCAGGATTTTAGTTGATGGTTATGATATAGCCAAAGTAGAACTTTATTCTCTGCGCCGACAAATTGGTGTTGTTCCTCAAGATACGCTGTTATTTGATGGTACAGTCCAAGAAAATATAGCTCTCACCAATCCTGATGCCACAACAGAAGAAATTATCGAAGCTGCCAAAATTGCAGTCGCTCACGAATTTATTATGAACTTACCTAACGGTTACAATACGCGAGTCGGCGAGAGGGGTACTGCACTTTCCGGTGGGCAAAGACAAAGAATAGCGATCGCGCGTTCAGTTTTGCAAAAACCAAAATTATTAGTTCTAGACGAAGCAACCAGCGCCTTAGATTATCCTACAGAACGGCAAGTCTGCCTCAACTTAGCACAAGCATTCAAAGGAACAACAGTATTTTTCATTACTCATCGTCTCAACACTGTCAGAAATGCAGATATCATTGTCGTCATGGATGGTGGTAGAGTCATCGAACAAGGAAGTCATGCCCAATTAATGGCTTTAAGAAATCATTATTTTTATTTATTTCAACAACAAGAAGTGAATTTGTAAATGTTTAAGAATTAGTAGGGGTGGGTTTTGTTGATTATATAAACGATTAAAACCAACAATTGATTTTCTAAACTCGCCCGTACAGTGGGTGATACTAATATCTACTAATAATTCAAACTTAAAATCATTATGAATGGTAATCACGCTAACAGCAGTTCTAACGGTAACCATAAAAATGGAGCAACATTAGAAGATAAGCAGGTATTAACTCTTGCAGATTCTAAAGCTTCTAAACCTTCTGCTTCAAAAGACTATCAAGAAACTTCATTTGAGCAATCAGTTGTGCTACGCCAATCTCCTGTATGGTCACGCGCAATTATGGTAAGTTTGATAGGTTTAGCTTGTTTTGGAATAGCTTGGACGTATTTTGCCAAAATTGAGCAAGTAGTTCCCGCTACCGGGCAATTAAAGCCAGAAGGAACTGTTAAGGAAATTCAAGCTCCAGTCAATGGAGTAGTAAAAGCTATTTATGTTAAAGATGGGAAAAAGGTAAAACCTGGTGACTTATTACTAGATTTCGATCCAACTGCCAATGATGCCGAATTAAATTCTTTAAATAAAATTCGGACTTCTTTAATTCAAGAAATACAAATATATCGGAATTTATTTGCTTCCACTTCTCCTGTCGCTGCCGATGTAGAACTTTTGCGTGGCAATTTACCGAAAGAAGCTGCTTTCCTGTTGAAGAATCGTGCTGCTTTAGTTGCCGAAAATGAATTGTTGCGAAAAGAATTGAAGAATTCTCCTACAGATAAAAACATGGGTGTTGATGAAAAACAACGCCTAGAGGCTGCTAAAAGAGAGTTAGATTCTCGTTCTACAGCAGCCCAGATGGAAATTGAGCAAATCAAGAAAAGACTCTCTCAAAATCAGATTCAAATATCTGATGCTCAAGCTAGTTTAGCTATTGAATCAAAAATTTTAGATAAAATGAAAACACTATCTGAAGAAGGAGCGATCGCTCAACTTCAGTACCTCCAACAGCAACAAAAAGTACAAAATAATAGCGCACAAGTAGCGCAATTAATTGAGGAAAATAAACGTCTTGAATTTGACATCGAACAAGGAAAAGAAGAATTAAAAAATACAGTATCTGCTTCTGAGAAAAGTGTTTTAGAGAAAATAAGTGATAACAAAAATAAAATTGCTGATATTGATAGTCAGCTAACTAGAATTTTGTTAGAAAATGAGAAGCAGTTAGCTGAAGTTAATAGCAAAATCTCACAAACACGATTGAACACTAAATATCAAAGTCTTCGTGCGCCTGTAGCGGGAACTGTATTCGATTTACAAGCTAATAACCCTGGATTTGTAGCAAATGCCAGCCAGGAACTACTAAAAATTGTACCAAATGATAATTATATTGCTGAAGTTTTAATTACAAATAAAGATATTGGTTTTGTTCGCGAAGATATGAAAGTTGATGTCCGAATTGATTCTTTCCCTTTTAGTGAATTTGGTGATATTAAGGGAACAGTCACTTGGATTGGCTCGGATGCTTTACCACCAGAACAAACCCATCCCTACTATCGCTTTCCAGCCAAAATTAATTTGCATCAACAGTCTTTAAACATTAAAGGTAAAACTATTCCTCTGCAATCGGGAATGTCTATTAGTGCTAACATTAAAGTTCGTGAAGAAAGAACTGTGATGAGTCTATTTACAGAGCTGTTCACTAAGCAAATTGAAAGTCTCAAAGAAGTACGTTAGTCAAAGAAAACTCACCATACAGGTACTGCTCAATAAAGAAGTAGCTAAACGTCCAGTTGTAAAGATGTTGGCATTGTTGGGTGTTGCGGTAAATCCTGGTAAATTAGTCTAGGAGTAGGAATTAGTGGTGGGTGTGCTAATGGCTTTAATACGGGTCGAACGCAAGCTAATTTCCTCCTGCTAAACTTTTAATTAAAAGGAACTGAGTATTAATAAAAAAGGCACGAGGAAAGGTTCAATGAATACTGTTGTCCTCAATCTGGAACCGATCGTTCATTTAAGTGATGAGCAATTTTATCAATTGTGTCTTGCCAATCGTGATTTAAGCCTGGAAATGAATGCAGCAGGAGAATTAATTATTGTGCCACCAGTAGGAGGAGAAAGCGGAAATCAAGAAGCTAGACTGATCGCTGATTTAGAAATCTGGAATCGTCAAGCTAAATTAGGCAAAGTCTTTAGTTCTTCGACTATCTTTATCCTGCCGAATGGTGCCAAACGTTCCCCTGATGCGGCTTGGGTAAAATTGGAACGATGGGAAGCTTTAACGCCAGAACAAAGAAAAAAAATTCCGCCACTGGTACCCGATTTTGTGATTGAACTGCGTTCTGAGACAGATCGGCTGCAACGTATCCAAGAGAAAATGCAGGAATACATAGAAAATGGTTTGCGTTTGGGATGGCTAATTAATCCCCAAGATGCAAGAGTGGAAATTTACCGCACTGGAAAAGCTGTAGAAGTTATACAAATGCCAGCGATTCTTTCTGGAGAAGATGTATTACCTGGGTTTGAGTTGCAAGTGTAGGTAGGCGATCGCTTGCACCTATTCCCCGTATCTATTCAACGTTTTGCATAAATTCTTGATGTTCAGTGCTAGCTAAAACTGCTTGCAAAACTGATAGCACTGTTGCCATCTCTCCTGACAGTAAAGCTAATCGCCTTCTGACATAGATATACCAACCCAAGCATTACCTCATGTAAAAGTCAGTAGAGTGGGCGATCACAAATTTCCAGATGATTTCTCGAAGTTATCGAAGAATGGCCTTATTAAATTTTAGGGAAGCAATTAATTTTTCCCATTAAAAATTTTGGGCGTTGCAGAATAAAAATATGAATGAGTGCGATCGCTATGCAATGTCCAAGGTGTACATCAACTCACATTCGTAAGAGCGGGAAACATTGAAGATGCAGATGGAGATTTGATCTTTCTGCAACAGCATCCACAAGCAGATAACTATCAACACTATCAACATATTACTAACCATCCTTTGTGGCTCCAATTGAATGCAGTTCAGCCAGGCAAAGTCCACGAGGTAAGTGATGATTATTGGCATCGTGGCAGCTATATTGCTGCCAATCGAATTCTTGATGACTTGTTTAAATACTTTGTAGACAAACAGTAACATTTATGTCTTTAGAGCTAATGGGGCTAAAAGCTATGTGATGCAACCCTTCTACAATATTGTGCAAGGATGATTGCCTATCTTTTATAAAACAGGCTTTGCCAGTAGATTCTTTAAGCTACAACTAACGGCATCTTGACTTTAGGAACTGCGATCGCTTTTTAGTCTATATTAAAAAATATTAAAATTTATTCAGATCTGTTAGTAAAAACTCTTCCTCATCCCCAGTCACTAGTCCCCATTCCCCTTTACAATCTCAGAAGATGGTAAAACCTCAACGCATCGATCCCGCCCCCGGACAAGAATCAGTTTGGGACTATCCCCGCCCTCCTCGCCTGGAGGATACAAACAAGCATATCCAAGTCATATTTAATGATGTCATCATTGCAGATACCCATCGTGCCAAGCGTGTTTTAGAAACCAGTCATCCACCTGTTTACTACATTCCTCCAGAAGATATCAAAATGGAGTACCTGATTCAGGTACCGCAATCAAGCTTTTGTGAGTGGAAAGGAGGCGCTGGTTACTACACTATCCGCGTGAATCAAAAAGAAGTACAAAATGCTGCTTGGTTCTATCCCAAACCCACACCAGCCTTTGCAACAATAAAAAACTATGTAGCTTTTTATGCCCATCTCATGGATGCCTGTTACGTCAATGAGGAAAAGGTGCAACCCCAACCAGGCAATTTCTATGGTGGCTGGATAACTAGCGATATTGTCGGGCCTTTTAAAGGTATTCCTGGTAGTTGGGGATGGTAATATAGGAATCCGATTTGATTACTGAATTACTCGTAGAAATAGGGAACAGGGAACAGAAGGTAACTAGAGGTGTACTGATTTTTTCAAAAATCAAATATGAGTCTCATAGTGCCTGAAGTATTTTTTTGAAAATCTGTTTGCAGGTAGATTCTACTCTTTAGGGAAATTAAGGGATGATTTGGTGTGGCCTACAGTTCCCCTAATTCTAATTCTTTATGGCTAGTCAACTGTCTATTGCAGCTACTTTCATCGCATTTCTTGCCTTAATTGTCTTTGTCGGAATCTACTCTGCAAACCACAAGCAAAATACAACAGCCGATTACTTGCTAGCTAGCCGAGGGGTAAATCCTTGGCTGACAGCACTATCAGCAATGTCAACCGGACAGAGTGGTTTGTTATTTTTGGGTCAGGTTGGCTTTGCCTATAAAATAGGAATCTCTTCTATTTGGTTGGTGATTGGCTGGGCAATAGGAGATTACATTGCCTGGTGGTTTTTTTTCAAACGGTTAAGACAAGTGTCTGAGGAAACTTCATCTGATACAGTCTCTGCCTTTCTTGCTCATAATACCTCAGGTGCTCGTTGGATTTCTATTGTTTCAGGTGTAATAATTATCGCTTTTCTTGGTTCCTATGCAGCCTCACAACTTGTTGCCGGCAGCAAGGCACTGAATGTGGTGTTTGGTTGGGATTACTACCTGGGAATTGTACTTGGAACTATCATTGTCATCATTTATTGTTTTTCTGGAGGTGTGCGCGCCGAAATTTGGACAGATGCAGCCCAAGGGATCATCATGATTGGTTCGTTACTGCTGTTATTGACGGTTGCGATCGCTAACGGTGGTGGAGTTGCACAACTGTGGACAAAACTAGCAGCTATTGATCCAAAACTAGTTAGCCTGAGTCCCACAAATCTTCCTCTAGGCTTTATACCCTTTTTGTTTGGTTGGATTGTAGCTGGGTTTGGTGTGGTAGGACAACCTCATATCCTGACACGAGCAATGGCGATTGACTCACCTGACAATGTGAATCAAGCTCTTTATATCAAAACTATTTGCGGTTTAGTAAATTCTTTTTCTGCGATCGGTGTAGGTTTAGCAGCACGAGTTCTTTTACCTGAGTTGATGGAGGGGGGAGATCCAGAGTTAGCTTTGCCCTATCTAGCACAGGAGTTGTTGCCCTCTATCTTTGTTGGGCTTATGCTAGCAGGAGTATTTGCTGCTACTATGTCTACCGCCGATTCACAAATTCTTTGTTGTTCAGCAGCACTCACCCAAGACATTTTTCCTAACTTTGCTAACTCTTATAAATTAGTCAAGCTCGGAACCTTGACTGTAGCAATGATTGTATTAAGTATTGCTCTAGCTGGTGATAATAATGTATTCCTTTTGGTTACATTTTCTTGGTCAGCTTTAGCTTCCGCTCTAGGCCCATTACTAATCTTACGTGTTTGGCAATTACCTGTAAGTACATTTGTAGCACTGTTGATGATGGCTGTTGGCATTACTGCCGCCATGATTTGGAGTTTAGTATTCAAATGGTCAAATATTGTCTACGAAGTGCTTCCAGGGATGGCTGCCAGTACTTTGGTTTACTTGGTTGCCCGGCTTGTGAATGCCAATCCATTCCTAGAGAGAAAAAGATAGATTAGGTGTGATTGGATCTCGCATTTGTTAATACTACAAGAGCGATCGCCTAACTCAGCTTCAAAACTAATCTTCAAAAATTGCTCCTTGTTGCTTCAGCTGTTGTTTCATCTCAACAGACAGCCCTGAATTCCTAACAAATCGGGCATTTTCTAATATCGCCCCTTTAAATTTAACACCACTCAAATCAGCATTTCTAAAGTCGGTATCCTGAAGATTGGCATCCTGAAAATCGGCATTTTTAATATCTTTACCCTCAAGCCCCTGATTGACAATCTCCCAAACTAAACGCCATTTCCGATCCAATTTTGTTGCCTGATTAATTTTGACATTTTTTAAGTTAGCACCATTTAGATTGGCTCCAGTCAGATTAGCGCCTTCCAAGTTAGCATTCTCTAGGTTTGCATCGGTAAGATCCGCATGATTAAAGCTAACACCTACTAACTGAGCAAAACTGATGTCAGCATTCTTCAACTTGGCATTCTTCAACTTGGCATTGCTGAGTTGAGCATTCTTGAGAACTGCATTACTAAGATTGGCATTATTTAACTTGGCATTACTCAGATAAGCGCTACTAAGGTTGGCATCTGCTAGTTGAGCATTGTTTAGGTTCCCATTCCATAAATAAACACCATTAAGATTGGCATTTTTGAAATTTGCATATACTAACTGAGCATTGCTGAGGTTAGCACCACTAACATTGGCTCCAACTAACTGAGCATTACTAAGGTTGGCATTCCCAAGGTTCGCATCTGTTAATTCGGCATTGCTGAGGTTGGCACCTATTAATCGGGCATTATTGAGGTTAGCACTGACTAAATGAATACCCTCAAGCCGAGCGTCTTCAAGATTAGCATTGCTGAGATTAGCACCTCTCAAATTAGCATTTCTCAAATTAGCATTTTTTAGGTTTGTACCACTAAGATAAACACCATCAAGATTTATTTCTGCCAACTGAGCATCACTCAAGTCTGCAAGAAAGAAAGTCGCACTGCTATTAATTTGGTTCTCTGCTTTTTGGTTAAGAATTTTTTGGAGAGAATTCTGAGTTATATTAAATTCTTTTGTTTGGTTACTTTCTATATTTTTAAGACTATTAATATCTAGAGCAAAATCTGTCAATAGAATTTTAGCATGAGACTTTGATATTTCTGTTTCTTTTTGAAATTCTTTTTTACTCTGCTGTCGCTGCTGATTCCAAAAAATAAATAAAACACTTAAGCAATAAATAAAAATTAGTAAAATTGCTGAAATTATATCTTTTATTATTAGTAAAATAACTATTAAACCTAAGCTAATTAAACAGATTTGTTGAAGTAAAAAACTCAGTCTTTCATATATATTAATATCTTTACGCTTGGCTACAGTCATTCCAAAATCTCCACTCACATTACTAAAACTACTCAGATATATCTATGAACTTGTCTTAATTGCACATATCAATAGCAATCAAAGTAAATTAATCTTGCTACAGTTCATCTATTAATTATGATTCAAAAATTTATGAATTATTCAGAGCTAAATAAATGATATAAACAGTTAGCAAATTTATCCATCAAATTATTATTACGCAAAATTTATAAACTTAGTTTCACTAAAATTACTTTTTACTTGCTTCTCAATATTGTTGGTAAAAGGCTATTTTAATTTTTAATAAAAATTAAAATATATTTTCAAGATATAAATTTGTTTTTTAGACAGGATTATCATAATTAGTCAAACACTAGTGATTAACGTATCACAAAATATGAAGAAAGTAAAACTTAGTATAAAAAGCTACGTATTATAGGATTTAAGAATTTGTGCGATCGCACTCGTGGCAGGTGCAGTGGGGCAAAACAAAAAAATTGAAAATTTTTCTGCTGGCGGTGAGGTAGTCAGAGCGGAGCCAGAGACTCCAAAGCTCTAGTCTGGGACGCCACATTCTACTCAAAGAGCGTTGTGATTGGCGTGTTCTTGGTAAGTCGCGGGCGAATTTGCCGTCACCGCAGTAACATTGCCATACGCCACAGTGGAAATAAAAAGCTCTAGAGTCTAGTGTTCAAACTTGGAGTTGCCTCAAAAATATTAAAGGTAAAAGCTCCTTGGTACTCTGTGGCAACAGTTGATCAGGAAAACTACTAAGCTGGTAAATAGCACCTTAAATTCTCAACCAAATTTCTGAGCGACATACCAGTCGCCACCCAAAGGGGAAGAAACTTTAGCTGGCTAACTACCTGTAAACAAATTTAATCATTATGTTTGATGCACTTGCTGACCGTTTAGAATCTGCCTGGAAAAAACTGCGGGGACAGGACAAAATTTCCCAATCCAATATTCAAGATGCCTTGCGGGAAGTTCGCCGTGCCTTGTTGGAGGCAGATGTCAATCTCCAGGTAGTCAAAGAATTTATTGGCGAGATTGAAGCCAAAGCACAGGGAGCCGAGGTAATTGCTGGAGTACGCCCCGATCAACAGTTCATCAAAATTGTATACGATGAGTTGGTACAGGTAATGGGGGAAACAAATGTACCCCTAGCGCAAGCAGAAAATAAACCTACGGTTGTGCTGATGGCTGGGTTGCAGGGTACAGGAAAAACCACTGCTACTGCTAAGTTAGCGCTACATTTACGGAAATTAGATCGCAGCTGCTTAATGGTAGCAACAGACGTATATCGTCCAGCAGCGATCGACCAACTCGTCACCTTGGGTAAGCAAATCGAAGTTCCAGTTTTTGAAATGGGAAGCGATGCCGATCCCGTTGAGATTGCCCGGCAGGGTGTAGAGTGTGGCAAAGCAGAAGGAGTTGATACCGTAATCATTGATACTGCCGGACGTCTGCAAATTGACGCAGATATGATGGCAGAGTTAATTCGCATTAAACAAACAGTTCAGCCTGATGAAACTCTGTTGGTGGTTGATGCAATGACCGGGCAAGAAGCAGCAAATCTTACCCGCACATTCCACGAACAGGTTGGTATTACTGGCGCAATTCTTACCAAGCTCGATGGTGATAGTCGTGGCGGTGCAGCACTATCTGTACGACGGATTTCCGGAGCGCCGATTAAATTTGTTGGTGTCGGAGAAAAAGTTGAAGCTCTGCAACCGTTTTATCCCGATCGCATGGCATCGCGAATTCTCGGTATGGGCGATGTCCTCACTCTGGTAGAAAAAGCCCAAGAAGAAATTGATCTTGCTGATGCCGAAAAAATGCAGGAGAAAATCCTGGCAGCAAAGTTCGATTTTACAGACTTTCTCAAACAGTTGCGCTTGCTGAAAAATATGGGTTCCCTGGGAGGCATTATTAAGATGATCCCCGGAATGAACAAGCTCACAGACGATCAGCTCCAAAAAGGCGAAACTCAGCTCAAACGCTGCGAAGCGATGATTAATTCTATGACTCCTCAAGAGCGCAAAAACCCAGATTTATTAGCAAGTTCGCCCAGTCGGCGGCGACGGGTTGCAGCCGGGAGTGGCTATAAAGAGCCGGATGTCAGCAAGTTGGTAAGTGACTTCCAAAAAATGCGTTCTATGATGCAGCAAATGGGGCAAGGACGCTTTCCTGGTATGCCGGGAATGTTTGGCGGTGGTATGGGAGGCGATCCTTACGCTGCTGCTGGCAATCGTCCGGCTGCCCCAGGATGGCGGGGTTATGGTGGTGCTGCCAGCACAAAAAAGAAGCCCAAGAAGGACAAAAAGAAAAAAGGCTTTGGTACTTTATAATCATTAGCTTCCAAGCAAGTCAATCAAGCCCGGTTTGGGCGTAACCAAGCATGAAAATCTTACCCCTTCTGCCATCCGCCACGGCAGTCGACGCCAGGTGCTTCAAGTCGGCAAAGCCGCCCAACGCACTGGCTCCTTTATGCCGGGAAACCCGTCCACCCTCCGGCTTCAGCAGTCCCCCAACCCTTACGGGAAGCCCTACCCTTCCGGAACGTCTTCGACGAACAGGTTCGGGGGTTCGCAATCGTGACGGGAACCGCCAAGACTGCGGCCCCTCACCGCTTTGCGTCTACGCCGGGAACCGCCTTTGGTGGTGGGCTGCTTCACCGTGCTGCCTCCTCTGCCCTCTGTCTTATTTTCAAGCAAGGACAAAGGACAAATAATGTGAGCAAGTGCTAAAATTAGCATTTCCGCATTATTAAGTTATGATCCTTTAAAAAGAGGAACTAACACGAAACTAATGAACTATTGCTTGGGTAAAAATAACCTTACAGCAATTGCTCCTTAGAAGCCAACTAACTAACTACAAACTCATCACCAACGATTAGGAGAACAATCTCTCAACCATGATTAAACTGCGCTTGAAACGATACGGCAAAAAGCGGGAAGCAAGCTATCGTATAGTCGCTATTAACAGCCTCGCTCGCCGCGATGGTCGTCCACTAGAAGAACTAGGATTCTACAACCCTAGAACTGACGAAGTACGACTAGATGTTCCCGGCATCGTCAAGCGACTACAACAAGGTGCTCAACCGACTGACACCGTGCGTCGCATCCTACAAAAAGCTAATGTTTTTGAACAGGTCAGTGCAAAAGCCGCTTCTTAAAGTCGCAACAAAATCCCCAACGATAAGTCCTGACTACGTTGGGCTAATACGGTTTTTAATCCAACCGTTTTTAGAATCGCCAGATTCTTTGAGCGTCGATTGTGAAATGTATCACACCCGCAAGCGGGCTTGGATTCGCATCGCTTTTGAAAGCACAGATAAGGGAAAAGTGTTTGGTCGGGGAGGACGCAATATCCAGGCTATTCGTACAGTCATTGCCGCAGCTGCTGAAGCCGCTGGTCACTCAGTATATTTAGATATTTATGGCAGCAATGATATTGGTCGAGAGGGCGTTTCTTTTGAACAAGAAGGGGAAGAGCGATTACCGCAGCCCAGATCTAAAGAACGACGTGGAAATGGAACTCGCCCTATTGTTAAATCCCGTTCTCTGTAAGTTTAAATTAGAGAACACACAGGAGTAGAAATCAACAAGTTTATTGTGTCTTTTCTAACTCCCTGACAAATGACCAAATTTGGTACACTGGCATCGATAGGGTGAGTATACTCTCATGAGTAAACGCTAGCAAACGCTTAGGTTAACGAGTACTCATGCATCAAACTTTCTTTCTGAACTATCAGATGGAAGTTTGCAAACACCAAAAGCCAGCGATGAAACGCTTGTGGTAAACAAGTGGAGTTAAGTGACTCAGATGATCTCTGTAAGGAGGTGAAACCAGGGAGTGGCTGAAGTCCGTTTGGGTGAGAACGAGTCGATTGACTCGGCACTAAGACGTTTTAAAAAGAAAATTCAAAAAGCTGGGATTTTATCCGAAGTCAAGCGGCGAGAAAGGTATGAAAAACCCAGTCTACGCCGTAAGCGGAAAGCGGAAACCGTACGAAAAGGTATCCGCTAGTAGATGAAAACCATGTTTTGGTGAAGGTAATTAGCCAAAGTCATTGGTACAACAAAGGGTTTGAGCGCAGTTGTAACTCAAACCAACAACAGTAGAGACGTGGAGGCTTTGCTTCGGATTAAGAGGCTGCTCGCGCCTCTACTTTTTATCCATAGGTGTTTGTAGTTTTACCACTTAGGCAGTAGTTAATTCAAATATAGTATTGTGCTTTACCCTCCTAATTTGAATATTAAATTTTGTCAAATCTGTCAAAAAAAGTTTTCACAAATCAGTAAATACTATGGCAGAAGCCTTTACCATTGAACTGCCGAATGTCACAAGTGCGATCGCTTTAGCAGGACAAGGAGAAGAAAATCTCAAAATTCTCTCTAGGCAAACAGGAGCAACACTAGTACTGCGCGGACAAGAACTCCTGATTTCCGGCACAGACAAGCAAATTGATTTAGCTAGTCGCTTAGTGCGATCGCTCGAAGACTTGTGGAGCAAAGGCAATTTTGTTTCCAGCGCCGATATTCTCACCGCCCGACAAGCCCTCGACACCCAGCGAGAAGGAGAACTACAAGATTTACAGCGAGATATTCTCGCTAAAACTCGTCGAGGCGAAGAAATCCGTGCCAAAACTTTCCGACAAAGACAATATATCCAGGCTCTACGCAAACACGACTTAATTTTCTGCACAGGGCCAGCTGGTACTGGTAAGACTTTTCTTGCTGTTGTGGTAGCAGTACAAGCACTCCTTGCGAACCAGTTTGACAAACTAATTTTAACTCGTCCCGCCGTCGAAGCAGGTGAAAGACTCGGTTTTTTACCAGGCGACTTGCAGCAGAAGGTTAATCCTTATCTCCGTCCACTCTACGACGCCATCAATGAATTTATCGACCCAGAAAAAGTTCCATCTTTGATGGAAAGAGGTGTGATTGAAGTTGCTCCTTTAGCTTATATGCGAGGACGCACGCTCAATAACGCTTTTGTAATTGTCGATGAAGCTCAAAATACCACACCATCGCAGATCAAAATGGTTCTGACTCGCTTAGGTTTTAATTCTCGGATGGTGGTAACAGGTGATATGACACAAACCGACTTAGCAGCACACCAAGAGTCTGGATTAGCAGTGGCTTTACAAATTTTAAAACACGTAGAAGGCATTTACTTCTCCGAATTTACCCAAAAAGATGTTGTGCGCCATCCCCTAGTTCAACGTATTGTAAATGCATACGAACAGTATGAAAAATAGATATTGGTTAGTGGTTAAGTAGATAGTGGTTAGTATTTTTACTACTAACTACTAACTACTAACAAAGGACAAAGGACATTATGACAGCAACTTTAAAAGAATTTTTGGAAGCTTGCGAAACTTTAGGAACTTTGCGCTTAATTGTCACTAGTAGCGCCGCAGTATTAGAAGCACGTGGCAAGATCCAGAAACTGTTTTATGCAGAACTGCCTAAAGGTAAATATGCAAATATGCATACAGAAGGTTTTGAATTTCACTTGAATATGGATAAAATTACGGAAGTGAAATTTGAAACAGGCGAAGCCAAACGAGGCAATTTTACTACCTATGCCATCCGATTGTTAGATGAAAAACAGGAGTCTGCTTTAAGTTTATTTTTACAGTGGGGTAAGCCGGGAGAATATGAACCAGGACAGGTAGAAGCTTGGCAGGCTCTGCGAGAACAGTATGGACAAGTGTGGCAACCCGCACCTGTGCTAGAGATCTGATGATTGTTATGAGGGTGATTTGGAGTTTTTGCTTGATATTTTTATTCCTGCTGGGAACAGCAGAAGCAACGGCAGGAGAATTAACCGAGCATTTAGAGAATTTCCCGAAATGGGAGAAAATATCTTCAGTTCAACCAGCAGTAGGAGATTTAGTTTATCCTGATTGGATGGCGGGTGATTGGCTGTTAAAAAGCACACTTGTAGATTTAGTTGCACCCCTAGCTCCTGATATTGTTACACCCGGATTTGAGGGTAATCGTCAATATCTCCAAGTACCTATTAGTTTTCCAGTACGATTTGTGCAGGAAAAAAAGCTGATTTCTGGGTTAAAAATTCTCCCTCGTCCAAGCAAAAAAGCAGCAATCGTGGCAGATAGGGTATTTAATGGCTTAAATTTGGCACGAGCTTATTTAGGCGACACAACAGTTTTATCAGTCAAAGTCGATCCAGATTCGCCCAATCGTCAAATTACTTTTTTAAGGGGCGAGTGCGCTAGGCGCACGCTTTGCGAACGCCAATTAGTTTCTATTGTTTCTGCACGGGCTACAGAAACAACATCTGATGGTAGATTTATTGCGACAGAAGTGTTTCAACAAATATTTAAAGGTGGTGTAAGTCCCTATTTCAATTCTGTAGAATCCACAACAGCCTACCGCAAATTACCAACATCAAACCCAGCCATTGAGGCAGATCAAGTTACCGCCGTCTATCTTTCACCACAAGATCCAGATTACTTTCAAGCTGGTTCTCGTCCAGTTGCTCTTTATCGATATCGCTTGGAATTTTTTCCAATAGGGGTTTAAGGATGAATGGAGAAATTTTAGCTAACGACTAAAACGTAAGGCGATGGTGCGAGCGGGGATAGCGGCAGCAGCTTCGCTGCCGTGGCGGCAAATCCGCCCGCGACTTATCAAGAACGCGCCAATCACAACGCCGCCAGCAGAAAAATTGAAAATTTTTCTGCCCCCGCCGCACCCGCCAGAGGCGATCGCATACAGCACCCATTGCAACCAGTTACGATGCTGCACTCTAGTGATATGAAATGCAGTTAAAAACCATCCGTTGTCACGTTTGACGGCAACAAATGTCTCAATCGACTCTCGCATTGATGAAACCTCTGTTCGCCAGGAATCGACTATTCCGTAATTTGCGTGTACCAAAGCTATTTCGGAACTTAAAAACCGCATACTCTTGATCTCACCCTTGAGATACGCCCCCTCAAGAACGTATCAAAAAGTTGCTGATGGGAAGAAGCAATCTCCTGACGTCCTTTGAAGTGTGTACCATTAAGGCGATGTAATCTGCATCTTCGGTAAATACAGCAGCATAGGCAGCACCATCACCCCTCTTCCAAGCATCAATCATTTGCTGCATAACTGCAAGAATAGCAGCCTCGTCAACCGGATTTGAGGTGAGTATTGGAGATGTTTGTAAACTCATCGCCTATTCCTCATCTATCTTTTCTGTGTGAGTCCTTGAATGTCAATCACAAAGCCGAAATCGTCTCCTTCGGTTTTTTGCACCGGAGCATTGTGAAATGCTACAATCTCCCACTTGCCTTGCTGTTTCTGCATCACGGTGGTGATAATATTGTTCGCTCTTTTGTCTGGCTGACTCTTGAGATAGGATTGGCTTTCAATATGGGCTACTGCTACCTGGGGAGTCAAAAAGCGGATTTTAGTAACATTTAGCTTTACACCTACTTCTCCAAGATTTCCACCTAGAGAACTTGTGCGATCGCCATCGTAGAGCGTCTGGTGGGCGCGAGCATTCGCTTCCCGTGTTTGATTCGGCAAGAATGTACCGTCGATGACAATGTAATCATGTTCTTTGGCAAATGCAGAGGCGAACATCTGCCCATTTTTAGAATTTTGCCCATCCTGCATTTTCTGCACGACTTGCCGAATCGCAGTTTCGTCTACTTTTTGAGTAGATGTTGTGCGTACCAAAGCCTCATCTGCAAAAGCTACCTTAGCAGATACTAGGAGCGTAGATGGAAGCAAAGTTCCTGCCACCAGCAATAGACTGACAAATCGGGTAATTCTCAGTGTCATAAATTTCTCTTCCTCTTTTAGTGATATAATCTCAATGCCTAATGTTCTTAGGTAATTTATATCTTATCTCAAAAACATCTTATTAACTAAAATAATTATTAACTAATACTAATTTGAACAATGATTGCGACACAAGGAAATCTAAAACGCTCATAAATATAGATGTTTCACAATCACGCTACTTGCTACAACACAGCGTAGTCGGAGACGTTTCCGTTAGCTCCTCTTAATCTCCAAGGGCGCAATGGCTGCAAAATCTAAAATCCAAAATCTAAAATCTAAAATGGTATGAGCGGAGATGTGAGGTAATGCCAAGCGAGCAATCAAAACGTGCTGAGTTAGCCGAGGCGCTGAATTGGGCAGGGCGGGAACTTAGTGCAGCAACAGTGCTGTTCCATACAGCGATCGCAGAAAGACTCGGACTGAATACCACCGATCACAAATGTGCAGATATTCTTGCTCAAACAGGAGCAATCACCGCAGGCGAACTTGCCGAGCGAACAGGATTAACTACTGGGGCGATTACGGGTGTTGTTGATCGGCTCGAAAAGGCTGGCTTTGTGCGGCGTGAGAGAGATCCAAGCGATCGGCGGCAAGTTATCATCCAGCCAATCCAAGAAGAGATGGAGCGCCAGATTGCCCCGTTGTTCGCTTCAATGGGACAAGCAATGGTTGAGTTGTACTCAAACTACAGCGATCAAGAACTCGCACTCATTCTAGATTTTATGACTAAAAGTACTAAAGTCCTTCAAAAGGAAGCCACCAAACTGCGGGAGGAGATTAATTAGTACAACATTCCCTCCTGCCTCCTGCCACGGCAGTCGACGCCAGGTGCTTCAAGTCGGCAAAGCCGCCCAACGCACTGGCTCCTTTATGCCGGGAAACCAGTCCACCCTCCGGGTACCCGGAGGGAACGCCAAGGGCGTATAGCAGTCCCCCAACCCTTACGGGAACGTCTTCGACGAACAGGTTCGGGGGTTCGCAATCGTGACGGGAACCGCCAAGACTGCGACCCCCTCACCGCTTTGCGTCTACGCCGGGAACCGCCTTTGGTGGTGGGCTGCTTCACCGCGCTGCCTCCTCTGCCTTCTTCACCCAGAAAACCAACCTGCCTCCTTCAAAAGGATGATTTACTCATTTGCCTCTTGACCACAATGTAATATACTTGTAGTATAAAAATTCCAGAGTCACAGGCTCACGCTCTTGGATAGTGTGCATCATGGCAAACTTTCGAGATATTCTCAATTATTTTCGTCCTTACTGGAAGCTGAGTATTTTTAGTATTGCAGCAACCAGTGCTTACGAGATTATCGATTTGGTTGTACCTTATGCGATCGGGCAAATTTTAAATATTTTGTCCAATCAACCGTTAGACAAACCACTTCAAGGAGCGATCGCCACAATTGCAGAAACTATAAATTACCCAGTAGGTAAACCTTTAGCATTAGGTGTATTACTGGGTTTAATCTTCATTGTCACCGTATTGAGAGCGCCGACACAGCCTTGGTTAACCAGTTGGTTTCACTGGGATATTGCCTTGAGAGCGCGTCGAGATCAAAATCAAAAAGCGATCGAGAAAGTTCTGACTTTACCACTAGAATTTTATGACGAAAATAACCCCGGACGTATATCCGGACGAGTAGCCAGAGGTGTTGCTAACCACACGTGGACTTATCCCGAAATAGCCGGACAGATGATTCCGAAGCTTTTTCGAGTATTAGGTATTTTTGTATTTATTTGGTTTGTGGAGTGGCGAATAGCAATTTTATATCTAATTTCTTTTGTGGTTATCCTTGGCTTTACCTTGAAAAAATTAAAGCGGCTAATTTGGCACGATAACCGCCTAGATAAATACATGGAAAATACTGAAAGCCGTACTTCAGAAATCATCAGTAATATCAAAACAGTAAAAGCATTTGCAACAGAAGCCAAAGAACGACAACGGCAAAAACTACGTTTAGAACGCGAACTAACTGTAGTTGATAATCGCATCCACAAAGGTTATGTCAGACTACAAACTTGGCAGCGCACTATCATTCAGTTTTGCGTATTTATAATCTTGGGTTTAACACTAGCGGCGACAGTAAACGGACAGATTACTCTCGGCCACTTTATCATGACCTTAACTCTGTCGAGTATGGCTTATGCAGAGTTAGAACCGATTAGTACTTTGGCAGAGATTTTTGCTCGTCGTTACACCTCTATGGTGCGATTTCATGAATTTCTCCAAGAGCCATCGGGAGTTGATGCAGTTAGTCTTTTGGAAGAACGACACGAAACTGCTGAATCACCTTATAAATTCACCGGTAAAGTCGAATTCTCGCACGTTAGTTTTGGTTACGAACCTAGCCGCCGAGTTTTAGAAGATATCAACTTCTTGATTGAGCCATACCAAACAGTTGCATTAGTCGGGCGATCAGGTTCGGGTAAATCAACATTAGTGAAGCTGCTATTGCGGTATTTTGAACCAAATCAAGGCCAAATTTTGATTGACGGACAAGATATTCGCAACTTGGATGTAGGAAATTATCGACGTCGGCTAGCGATCGTTCACCAAGAAGTAGATGTTTTTAACGGTACTCTCTTGGATAACTTAACCTATGGCAGAACTGATGCCACTTTTGAGCAGGTAGAGGAAGCCTGTAGAATCGCCAGACTTGATGAAGTCATCCAGCACCTACCCCAAGGTTACTACACGGTGGTAGGAGAGAGGGGTGTAAGATTATCTGGTGGACAAAGACAACGTTTGGGAATTGCTAGAGCATTGCTGGTAGAACCAGACGTACTCATCTTTGACGAAGCGACTTCCAGTCTAGACTACGAATCTGAGCGTTCCATTCAATTGGCAATGCGATCGCTGCAAGGAACTCGTACCACAATTATTATTGCCCACCGTCTGAGTACAGTCAGAGAGGCAGATCAAATTGTGGTTTTGGATCGAGGCAAAATTGTCGAAGTCGGTAGCCACCAAGAACTGTTACGTCACGGTGGAATATACCATCGCTTGCACGCACTCCAAGAGACTGGGGAATTGTTGAGCTAGAAAACGCGTATGATCATGTCTGCTTAAAGACTTATCATTAAGGCAGACGTAGGGAATGAAGAGGACATGGGGAGGACAGTCGTGTGCGGAGATTCCCCGGAGCTTTCGGAGTCTCCGGCTCCGCTCCGTTGAGCGAACTGTCCGTTGACGCGGGGACAAGGAGAAGAATTCTTCCCTATCTTCCCCTCTCCCACTCCTCTTATTTGCTCCCAGTCCCCAGTCCCTAATCACCAGTACCCAATCCCCCTTTTTTTGAAAAAATACTTGAGTTTCTAAAACATTGTGCTAAGATAATTAATCGTGGGTCTCACGGGTCGGTGTCCGAGTGGTTAATGGAGACGGACTGTAAATCCGTTGGCTAGCGCCTACGCTGGTTCGAATCCAGCCCGGCCCACCTCTAAAAAGTTAAAAATTAAAAATGTAAAATTAAAAATTGGTTTTATATCTTTAATTTTTAATTAAAATTTGCCCGTGTAGCTCAGTGGTAGAGCACACCCTTGGTAAGGGTGAGGTCACGAGTTCAATCCTCGTCACGGGCTTTTTGTATTAACGTAAAATCATAGTTTTAGCCGAAGATACCCAAGGAAGTATTGTTTCTAGTTATCTTGTGTTGTTTTTTGGGTATCAGATGGGTATCATAAGACTAGAGTACAGAAATTGATACCCAAACATTTATACCCAAAGTGATACCCAAATGGAAGGCGGCACAACTTTTAAGAAAGCTAGTAAAGGTACTGTAGTAGTAGAGAACTTTAGAAACAAGTTGAGATTACGTTGGAGGTTCAATAGAGAAAGGTATAGTTTAACCTTAGGACTAGAAGATACAGCAGAAAATAGAAAGCTAGCTGAAGCTAAGGCAAAACAGATTGAATCAGATATCGCTTACGAGAGATTTGATGCAACACTGGCTAAATACAAACCTCAAGTTACAACTAAATATGCAAGCGTTTATGAATCCAGACCGACACAACCCAGAATGACGGTTAATCAGCTATTTGCGGCATTCATAGAACATAAAACTAAAACTGTATCGGTACGAACAATCAAACAGAAGTATGAAGTTGTTGGTAAATATCTTGCTTCTTACTTTGATAGTAACAAAACAGCAGAATTTGTCAATTTGGAGAATGCAGAAGAGTTTGTAGCATCCCTTCAGCAATCCATGTCTGCAAGTACTATAAAAATCTATCTGTGTTTACTTAATGCTTGTTGGGAATGGGGTAAAACAAAGCAAGTAACCCAATACAATCCTTGGAAAGAACTACAACAACAAGTTAAAGTCGCTCCCAAACAACCGCCTAAACCATTTAATAAGGATGAAATTAAGGCAATTATAGAAGCATTCAAAAAAGATCCGCACTATAGGCACTATGCCAATTACGTACAGTTCCTATTGGCTACGGGGGTGCGTACTGGAGAAGCTATCGGGTTACAGTGGAAACATATATCAGATGATTTTTCTTCCATTTGGATTGGAGAAAGTTTTACAAGAGGGGTACGCAAATCCACAAAAACTAATAAAGCACGTACTATACCTGTAAATAAAAAACTTGAAGAACTACTAAAATTGATAAAACCAACAAATGCACAACCAGATGATTTAGTATTTCCTAGTCCAGAAGGTAAAGCTATAGATGACCACAATTTCTGTAATCGTGCTTGGAGGAGAATTTTAGAAAAAGCTGGTGTAGAATATCGTAAACCTTATAATACTCGTCATACTTTCATTTCTCATTGTTTAGAACAAGGTATGAATCCTGTAACTGTAGCGAGTATTACAGGTCATGATATAGAAACACTATATGAAAACTATACTGGTGTTGTAAATTCAAAACCATTATTACCTGAAATATTTTAACGGCAATTAAAAACAGAAGATAACTAGTTGAATGGCATAACATTGTTGGTAATTCATCAGACAAACTTGTAGATAGCTCTGATAGTTGTTGCTCCATTAACGTCACTGTTTTTTATTCCCTTTTAGGTCATTTAAAGGGCGATCGCACCGCCAAGTCACCAAGTTTTGCTTATGGGTCAATAACGCTCTTTTGTTCTTCATAAATATTGTGTTCTCTGGCAATAAATATGTCAGACAATGCTTGATAAGCTTCTGTCCAAGCTACCATCACTTCGTCGGTAACTACTTCACCTAATACATCCTGCATCGCTTGTAGTAAACTTGAGCCGACAATCGAATATTCCTCTGGTAAAACATGAGTTTGCACATGGCGATGGGCAATCCTTTCAACCATTGGCTTTAAAGCAGATAAATTATCAATTTTACTGGCATAATTATATATTGCAGATGCTAACCTTGCAGGTTGAGAACCATCCGCTTGAGCAGACATATCAAATTTTTCTTTTACCTCTGGATGGTTAGAAAACATAATTTCATACATCTTATTAGTAATTTGTAAACCATACTGTTTTAATATTGGTGCTGTAGATTTGACTATATCTATAGATTTTTGACTCAGCATATCTCACTCCTTAGTAAACTTCTAATTTAGGAAATAAGCTAAAAAATTAGAGTAATTAGAGCTTGGAAATGATTTCAATTCATTTGATTTATCCCTATCTTAGAAAGCATTGCCGATTGCTTCTATGAGATAGCTCATACTACAAATGATTTGCTCGATGAGTGCATCAGTTGTAACTGCTTGGCACGGTTTTACTAAAGCACGCTACAAGCTATTTATAAAATGTGTAAATTATAAAATTATGGATTCTAATCTAGAACTGTGCGCAGTTATAGCCGATCGCATCACTACCAATCCCCACAAGCGAATCAGTTTCGCCGAGTACATGGATATGGTGTTATACCATCCCGAATACGGTTATTATTCCACTCAGGCAGTAAATATTGGCAAGCAGGGTGATTTTTTTACTTCTGTTCACCTTGGCTCAGACTTTGGCGAATTGCTGGCTGAACAATTTCTCCAGATGTGGGAAATTCTGGGGCAACCTGTACTATTTTCTCTGGTTGAAATGGGTGCAGGGCAAGGGCATTTGGCATTAGATATTTTAAAGTATATACAGCAGCACTATCCAGATTTTTTTGCAGCGCTGGAGTACGTAATTGTGGAAAAGTCACCAGCTTTAAGGCAAGTACAACAGGAACGCTTGCAAGATTTTAAATTACGTTGGTGTAGTTTAGAAGACATACCAAATAACTCAATTACAGGTTGCTTTTTTTCAAACGAGTTGCTAGATGCTTTGCCAGTGCATCAGTTTATTTTAGAAGAGGGGAAACTGCGAGAAATTTATGTAACGACAGAGAAAGAAGGCAGGAGGAATTCGGGACAAGGGGAAAGAGGACACCCAGACGCGGGGACACGGGGACACGGGGACACGGGGAATGTTTTTGATAGATTCTCCCCATCTCCCACTTCACCATTCGTGGAAGTGACGGGTGAACTTTCTACACCAAAATTGGCTGAATATTTTGATTTGGTTGGCATTCAGTTTACAGAAAATTTTTATCCAGAAGGCTATCGCAGTGAGGTAAATTTAGCGGCTTTGGATTGGTTAGGTGTAGTAGCAGACCGTTTGCAGCGTGGGTATGTGTTAACTGTAGATTATGGCTATCCTGCTAGTCGCTACTACAATCCCAGGCGATCGCAAGGCACATTACAATGCTACTGGCATCATCAACGCCATCACAATCCCTATATCAATGTTGGACGACAAGATATCACGGCTCATGTTGACTTTACTGCTTTGGAAAGATGGGGTGAGGGCTGCGGATTAAATAAAGTTAGTTTTACGCGACAAGAACTATTTTTGATGATGCTGGGTTTGGGCGATCGCATTGCTTCACTCTCTCACACAGAAAAGTCCATCTCCGAAGTGCTACGTCGCCGCGATGCACTACACCAGCTTGTAGATCCTTTGGGGCTAGGCGGGTTTGGTGTTTTACTCCAAAGTAAAGGACTCAGGCAAACAGAAAGTTCCCAACCACTCAAGGGATTTACTATGCTAGAACAAGGGCCAATTTGATAAGTTAAAACTCTATTAAAGCAGTTGAGTAATAGTTAATTTAGCATCACACTAATGAAAGTGAAAAAAGAGACAATTAAAAGGTAAAAATTATGACCACTCATGACTTGTTAACGCTAATTGTGCTACTTATACCCGGTATTTTACTTTCCGTGATGATTATGGTTACTTTTGCCGCAGGAGGCTAAGAAGGGACTAGGGACTAGGGGCTAGGGTAAATCAATTCAAAACTAAAAATGCAAAATTAAAATTTTTACTTTTTAATTTACTAGCTCCTAGCCTCTAATTTCTAGCCCCTAAATTTAATTTTTAGAAAGAAAAGCGATCGCTCAACCGAAGGAATGTAGAAGATGAAGGTAGCATTTCTGGGGACTGGATTAATGGGATTGCCGATGGCGCAGAAGTTGTTAGAGGCAAACGTGGAAGTAATTGCCTACAACCGCACCCCAGAAAAGTTGGAACCCTTAAAAGCAGCTGGTGCAGAAGTTGTCACAAAGCCCTATCAAGCAATTCGTGCTGCCGATTGTGTAATTTTGATGCTCACTAACGCTGCGGCTATATATAGCGTGTTACTTTCAGATCGGTCGTCGCAGGCTGTGGCGGGGCGCAGTATCATTCAAATGGGAACTATTACCCCCACAGAAAGTAGAGAAATTAGAGATGCAGTAGTTGCCGCAGGTGGGGAGTATTTAGAAGCACCAGTTCTTGGTAGCATCCCCGAAGCAAAAGCTGGCAATTTAATTGTCATGGTAGGCGCACGTCAAGAACAATATCAGCGCTATTTAGAGCTATTTAAATATTTTGGCCCAGAACCTTTACTTGTGGGGCCTGTGGGAACTGCGGCAGCACTTAAACTGGGGTTAAATCAACTCATTGCTTCCCAGACAGCAGCTTTCGCCCTTAGCCTTAGTTTTGTTCAACGTTATGGTATTGATGTAGATGCCTTAATGTACGTTTTGCGTCAGAGTGCTCTTTACGCGCCCACTTTTGATAAAAAATTGGCAAGAATGCTAGATGGCAATTATGCCAATCCCAATTTTCCGACAAAACATTTGATGAAAGATATTGATTTCTTTATCGATGAAGCAAAAACAGTTGGTTTAAATGTCAGCAGTATAGAAGGTGTACGGAAAGTTTTGGATATGGCAATGAAAATGTCATTTGCTCACGAAGATTATTCTTCTATATTTTCTGCGATTAAATCAGGGGAAAATTAAGAATATATATTATTAATAATTATTAATAAAAATTTGGCTCAGTAGCAACGCGATCGCGCTTTTGTTTATGACAACAGCACTTCCTCCGTCACTCACGCTTGAAGAATTCCTAAAGCAGCCAGAAACCAAGCCTGCTAGTGAATTTATCGACGGTAAGATTTACCAAAAGCCTATGTCTCAAGGGAAACATTCAAGACTGCTACTCAAGTTTTGTGATGCTGTTAATCAAGTTGCAGAAAAGCCAAAAATTGCCCTTGCCTTCCCAGAATTGCGCTGTACTTACCCTGGGGGAAGCCGCTCTTCGAGCGTCTATGGCAACCGCTCGATTGTGCCTGACGCTAGTGTTTTCCTTTGGGAACGAATTCCTTTTGAAGCAGATGGCGAAGTCCCCAATGTGTTTAATATTTATCCTGATTGGACAGTAGAAATTCTCTCACCCGAACAGAGAGTTACCAAAGTTATTAGTAATATTTTGCACTGTCTTAAACACGGCACTCAGCTAGGATGGTTAATCGATCCAGATGAGCGGTTAATTTTGGCATTTATTCTAGGACAGGAACCGATAGAGTTAAAAGCTAGCGATCGCCTGCCCATGCCAAAATTTTTAACACTAAATTTGACAGTAGAGCAGGTTTTTGGGTGGCTAAAAGTTAGTCAATGAAATTGTGATCGCCTTATTAACAGTTTTAATCTCCTTGCACGATCGGTGCTTTATTAGAAATTTTACGGAAATAAGCCCAAACGAATCCATAGTTGTCTTGCAATTATTTGTGGCTGACTGTTCATTTCTAAACAAACTATTGTTGCTCTGCCAATGGCTGTACCAACCTCAATATCCACACGGAAATGTTCATTCCATGTATCTTGCCTTGGGTGAAACAGAGGAACTTCAGTTTTGGATTCAGGATCTACTGCACTGATGCGGGTTCCCTTGCGAAGATTGCAGGAGCGACAGGCAAGAGCCAGATTGAATTCGGCATCAGCACCGCCTCGGTACATAGGGACAATGTGCTCGACTTCAAATGGAAAGTTGAAGACTAGTTCAGGTGCGTGGCAATATTCGCAGCGATGATTGGCACGGTTAGCTACCAGAGGATAAAAAGGGTTCATTGGTTCAGTTGCTGCAACAAGATTGCTGTTCTAGCTGTGGCAGCTTTCAATTCAACCTCAACAAGACTATCTAGCTCTATTTGCTGTTCGGGCGGGAGTGTTTGTCCTTGATCGCGGGCGGCTCGCCAGAGACTCATTAACTCAGATAAACGCTTTTGCTGCTCGACACTAAAAAACCAGTCAGGAAGAAAGTTTTGGATCACTAGTAATGCATTGAATTCGTCACCTTCTAACTGAGCCGTCAAAGCATCCAATGCTTCACCTGCGGTTCTACCAGTTGATTGCTTATCTCCTGCGATCGCTCGATAAATTCTCTCGCCATTTGCATCAGATATTGGCAAGATAGAAACTGTCGTCATGTTCTTCCCTGAGAGCTTCTTGCTTATTAATTATAGTTGGGTTATTCAGACAAGGGTTTTGAAAATTAATGCTTGCGTAGACGCGCAGCAACTTGTCATCAAACATCGCTTGAATGATAATCATCCATTTTGGATACAAAAATAAATGTATTAGAGTGTATAACTGCAATATAGTTAGGCTATATCTATTACTAAATTGCAGAAGTGCCTTGAATAAATAGGTAGACTTGCATCTGTGCTCTTGTCCGCCAAGAAATAAATTTCAAAGGCTACAAAGCTAAAGTCTGCTCAAGCAGACTAAGTAAGATTTTCAGTCAGTTAAAACTGACTTGAGCTATAAGCCTGGAAACTTCAATTCCAGGCGTTTTAAGGCCGAGATGCAAAATATGAAATTAGGCATCTTCAAGTCTTAATTATTTATAAAAAATTTATGCCGATTCATGACCCAATTTCTTGGTAAACAACAATTCTTAGAGATAGAGCAATGAGTGATGAGACGCAGAATGAGAAAAAGGAAAATGGTCGAGAAGCGAATAATGCCCAACAGAAGCCTGACTATGCTAAGTGGTTCGGTATAGTTGCTACATTTTTGTCCATCTTCCTAACATTTCTAACTTATAAATTGGATGTAGAGCGCAGAAATGCAGAAACACAACTTCAGAAAATAAAGAACCGCCAAGATGAACTTAGTGCTAACTTGGAGGAGATTAGAGGGAGGATAGACATTGACTTCAACTCTTATTTTGAAGGAGCAGCAACAACTCCTAAAAAGTTTATGGAGAGCAACAGTTTAAATAGTATGTTTCCCAATGAGGTGTATAACCAAATTGTGAGTCAGATGAAAAGGGGAAGATGGGATAGCTTGAACAATTTGATGAGATGTGTATATGGCATTTACAATGATAAACCTAATTTTGGAATCATAAACTCCCGCCAAATACTGTATTTCGAGATATTTTATAATCCTTCATCAGATAGTAAGAAGTCACCAGCGGAACAACTGGAAATTACTTATCGATTTAAAGATTTTCCTTCCATTCCTATAAGTGGCTCTTTAACTCGACAGTATAGTTTCAAAGAGTTAGAGTCAGATGTGAATAATTGGCAAACAAAAACTGTAGAAGTTGGTCAATTGAAAGCTGGAAAGAAGATAACTATTCCTGTTGCCCATATGGTGGGGCCATACGTATATAGTGAAAGTGTAGTCATACCTATGAAAATTCATTGGTATAATCCTCTCTTAAAAAAGAGTGAGGAAAAATCTTTAAATTTGAAAAGTATGTTATCTGAATTAGATGCAAAATCCCAAGGCTCTCTTCTCGGTAATATAGGTAAATCATGTCAATAGAGATACATAAATACTGCTAACACAAAGCTTCAAATTACCGTCCTCATAACAAGCAGAAATTAAAAATGATATATTTAAAAGCATAGACAACTCGTGGTTAGATCTCGATAAGCTGTGGTTATCACACAAGTTGTTGTGGTTAGATCGCCGTGTCAGCAGACTAACGCACCTTCAAATTAGCAAAGCGATCGCATTGAACTAATTTTTAAACCCATTGTACAGGATCTACTTGATAGTAGCGTTGCAGTAACGTATATAGTGCCGGATGCAGATTTAGTAATTGCTGTGGTTTCTCAAAAAATGTCTCCGTCGCTACGGCAAAAAATTCTGCGGGATTAGTCGCACCATAGCTATCCATCACAGTTTTTACGCCTCGTTGAACATCATTACAAAGTAGCTGATATTCTTCTGTCATCACCTGCGCCCAAAGGGGATAGTCTGATTTTCTTTGCAAAATCGGAACACCCTCAGCTTTACCATCCTCTTGATCCAACTGATGGGCAAATTCATGCAGCACAACGTTATGCCCATCGCTCCAGTTACTGATGTCTTGTTGCACCTGTTCCCAAGACAGCACTACTTGATCTCGACTCCACGATTCCCCCAATCTTGCCACGCGCCTTTCTTCGACAACATAATCTCCGCTCGCAACAGTTTCCTTAACCACATAAGTGCTGGGATAAATTAAAATCGAACGAAGTTTAGAAAAATATTCTCCCCGTTCATTGAAAAGAAGCAAACAAGCAACAGCAGCAACAGTCACTTTCATTTCTTCTGTTACCTGCAATCCTTTACAGCCAATGAATTGTTTTTCTGCTAAGAAAACTTGAATATGTCCATGCAACTGTCTGCGTTCAGCAGCAGAAAGACGGAGGTAAATAGGAAGATTATTCTCAATAATGGCATTCCACAGTGGCGGGAAAGGGCGATGTTTAAGACGGTTGCGTCGCTGTTTATTTAAGAGAGGATAAATTAAAATTCCTGTGATAATTAGCCCAATAACCAGAAAAAAAATAATTATTCTAAGCATTGTATTTTAGCGCTTGCCGCTGGCTGATTCACTGATAGAGCTTTTCGATCACCTCCAATTGCTAAGAAGCGATCGCTTTGTTGTCTTTCTTTAGCTTACTCAAGCTACATCAGTTCAGCCTTAGAGACTGGAGTTCACACAGCTTTGATGCGATGAGTGACAACAGCCCAATAGTTATATCCTTCATCATTCCAAGAAATTTTATCCGGTTGAGTATTGCCACTAGAATCGATTGCACGAGCACGCAAACCATAGCTTCCTGGGCGCACATTCCACTCTAGATCCCATCGCACCCATGCTTTGGCAATATTCGGTTCTCGCAGTCTGACACTCCGCCAAGTTTTACCATCATCTAAACTAACCTCTACTTTAGTAATTTTTCCTTCACCTGACCAAGAACGCCCACGAATAAGCTGTTTTCCAGCCTTAATTTCTCTATCCCAAGGTAATTCAAAGGCACTTTTGACTTTTTGCGTGGTTAAAATTTGCCCCGTGACTCCTTGTACTTTCAGATCTTCTGAAACGGGATAATCTTCTCCAATTAAGACATACCTTTTAGTGTTGTATGTGGAAAACAGAGGTGTTTGTGAAACTTGAATGCTGCCAACCCATTTGATATGAGCAATACCCACCCAACCCGGAACCAAAACTCGCAGGGGAAACCCATGATCGATAGGCAGGATATCTCCATTTATGGCATAAATTAACAAGGTATCTTCTTCTAATGCCTTCTCAATCGAAAAAGGACGTTGAATTTTTTTTCATCCAGACTGATAGGCATGACGTCAGACGCGCAGCGGCTACTTGCAGAAGTCGCTTTGCGCCTACCGCAGGTAGGCAGAAGGAAAAGGTTTCTTTCATCCGTTGCGGCGTGTAATCGTATGCCTTGGGCGCTGATATCTTACACCAAGCGACTGGAATTCATAGCTACACAAGCAAAGGTTGAATTGCCATACAATATTGCCCAATTAGCCGTAAACTTGCATACTCAAGATGTATCAAAACATAAATTTGAATATTTACCAACCAAGCTATGCTCCAGGATTTCTTCGGTAAAAATCTGCGTGGGCGCTCCTTCAAAGGTCAAAGCCTTGCAGGTGCAAACTTTAGTTATGCAGATATCCAAGGAGCAGATTTTAGTAAAGCTAACTTGAGAGGGGCAAACTTCACTAGTGCAAAGGCAGGATTGAGATTGTATTGGATATTTGTCTTATTAGCACTGTCTTTGGCAATATCTAGTCTGTCAGGATTTACCTCTGCAATTATTCTCAATTTTAATGTCTACTTTTGGGTTTCAAAAAAGCTTTCTCCAGTTGTGATTATTCCATATGGAATTATTTTTATTAGTATAGTTCGTGGTTTATTAAATAACTTTTTTGAGCCTTTCGCGGTGACTTTAAATGTTTATCTGTCTGTAGCAGTTATTTTAGCGATCACTTTTTTTGGTGCTCCAGCCGCAGCGGTAGATGAACCGGAAGCAAAACTTGGAGGAATGGCTTTAACGACTTTTGTTGGTATGGCTTTTCTGATAGTAGTTATTTTTAGTCAAATGGGTGGATTCGCCGAAAGAATTATTATCAACACAGCAGGTATTAGAGAACTACAAATTATTCAGGAATTTGATCAGGGACAATGGCTTGGAGGAGTAGTTGGCGGAATTTTTGGTGGCATTTGGGGTTATTTTTTTAGTCATGCAGCAATAGAAGGAGATAAAAAATTTTCTTGGCTTTGGAAAATGTTTGTTAAGTTTGCTGCTATGGGAGGCACTAGTTTTTATCATGCCGATCTAACAGATGCCAACTTTAATAAAGCAATAATTAAAAGTTCTGATTTTAAAAATGCAATTCTGATCCATATATGCTGGAAAGCATCTAAATACTTAGAACTAGCTCGTTTCAGTAAAAGCTATCTTCAAGATGCACAAGTACGGCAATTACTAATTACAGGAGAAGGACAAGGAAAAATTTTTGACAGAATGGACTTACGAGGTGTCAATTTGAAAGGAGCCAACCTGGTTGATGCCAGCTTTATTGGTGCAGACTTAAGCGAAGCTAACTTGCAGGATGCAGACTTATCCAGAGCAAAGCTAGTGCAGACTCAACTAGACGAAACTGACTTTACAGGGGCTACTCTCACCGGAGCCTTCATAGAAGATTGGGGCATTACTACTGACACTAAATTTGATGGTGTAAAGTGCGAATACGTTTATATGCGCCTGCCCACGAAAGATAACCCAGATCCTCACCGCAAACCAGACAATCGACAGGAAGTTTTTGCAGACGGAGAGTTTGGGGATTTTATCAAACCAATATTTGACACCCTAGATTTGTACCACAACCAAAATGTCGATCCTCGTGCCATAGCGATCGCCTTCAAGCAACTTGCTGAAAATAATCCAGATGCACAGTTACGAGTTGTGGGAATGGAGGTGCGAGGAGAAGATAAGTTTCTGCTCCGTGCCAAAACAGCACCTACGACTGATAAATCGGAATTAAGTGCTAAATATTTTGATACTTATAATTGCATCAAAGTCTTACCAGAACGTGAAGTAAAGTTACTTTTAGCAGAAAAAGAAAACCAAATCCGTAGATTAGAAAATATGGTACTGACGGCGCTAGAGCGTCCTAGTTTTTATTCAAAAGTTGAGCAAGTAGGTAATATGACTAACAACAGTAGTGGAATCTCTCAAAATATGAGCGGTGGTACAATACACGGCGGGATGCAGGCAGCGCAGGGCGATCAAAACCAACTTGCAATGGAAACTAACGTAACTGCATCCGATCAAAAACAATTAACCAAAGAAGATGTAATTCGGATGCTAGCGCAGATTCAACAGATGATTAGCAGTGCAGAATTACCACCAGATACTAAAGAAGAAGCAACTCTATACTTAGGCGCTGCTAAAAAAGCAACTGAAAAAGAGCCACCGAACAAAGAGGCAGCACAAGTTAACCTCAAAAGTATGGCTGATACTTTAGAAACAGCTTCCAAGACAGTCACATCAACCAAAAGCCTTTGGGAAAATGTCAAACCAATTCTCAAAGAATTACCAGGGTGGTTTGGTGTTGCCAAAAGTTTCTTTGGATTTTAGTCTTAGACTCAGGCTAAATCAATATAAGTGCTCAAAAATATTAATTGGTTGGTCATATCCTCAACAGAATTTTCTGCTGCCAGTTTCAGCAACCCTCGTAACTGTTGACCTATGGAGAAGTGTTGTTGAAATGCAAGAATAATCCCAGCATGACTTTTTGCCTGAACAATAAAGTCATGATGCAATCGGCAAAAGTCTCCTATGTTGAAGCTGTAAATTACTCGTGCTTGCTCTTTTGCCCAAATAAGTTGCTCTTCGTCAGAATATCCTAATCTGCCAACATCCGCAACTGTGATAATATCTAGATCCGCATTTCGTAAGGCTTTTACAAGTGCAGCCTTGATAGTATCTTCATCCAAGTACAGGCGAATTTTACTCAAGATAATTAGTTAGCTTTTCTGTATTCAACTTCAAGGTGACGACATTCTTCGTTATAGGCTGCAAATTCAGTATCTAGTGCTTCTTTATTGGCGTAGTAATAGGCTAAAGCCGTATAGATGCTTGCAAGTGTTAAGTAAGGCTTATCTTCCAGAATTTCTTCAGGTGTTATACCTGATTTTATCTCATTGACAACGTACTGAACCGTAATGCGGCTACCGTCAATTCGAGGACGTCCACCACAGATTCCCGGTGTGCAGACAATCAGCTTGCCAATATCTGTGACTGCTTGCATATACTAATTTCTAAATTTTACTTAGATCATAACTTAGTAAAGTAAGAATAGTTCGTTTCCACAAAACAGGTACACAACTGGCGTAAAATTGTACTTTATCTGGCATCTATCAATTTGTTAACACCCATGCTCTGCGATTATTTGGTACAAATTCTGACTGCCCGCGTGTACGATGTTGCCCTGGAAACACCACTAGAAATTGCTCCAAACCTTTCGGCAAGACTCAATAATAAACTCCTGCTCAAGCGTGAGGATATGCAGTCAGTATTTTCCTTTAAGCTGCGGGGTGCTTATAACAAAATGGTGAACCTGCCACCAGACTTGCTAGCACAAGGTGTAATTGCTGCCTCTGCTGGAAACCATGCTCAGGGAGTAGCTCTTGGTGCTCGTCGCCTGGGAACGCGGGCAATTATTGTTATGCCAGTAACTACGCCCCAAGTGAAGGTAGATGCAGTTAAAGCACGTGGAGGCGAGGTGGTTTTGCATGGGGATACTTACGACGATGCCTATGCCTATGCTCGAAAATTAGAGGCAGAAAAGGGCTTGACGTTTATTCACCCCTTTGACGATCCATACGTAATTGCCGGGCAGGGAACAATTGGGATGGAAATTTTGCGGCAATATCAAAAACCCATCCATGCAATTTTTGTAGCGATTGGGGGTGGCGGATTAATTTCTGGGATTGCGGCATACGTGAAACGGTTGCGCCCGGAAATCAAGATTATTGGGGTTGAGCCAGTAGATGCCGATGCCATGCATCAATCCCTCAAAGCTGGAAAACGAGTGCGCTTGTCTCAGGTGGGTTTATTTGCCGATGGTGTGGCAGTGCGTGAGGTGGGTGAAGAAACTTTTCATCTGTGTCAGGAATATGTGGATGACATTATTCTGGTCGATACGGATGACACTTGTGCGGCAATTAAAGACGTTTTTGAAGATACGCGATCGATTGTAGAGCCTGCGGGAGCATTGGCGATCGCTGGTGCAAAAGCCTACGTAGAACGAGAACAAATCGAGGGACAAACTTTAGTTGCGATCGCTTGCGGTGCTAACATGAATTTCGATCGCCTGCGTTTTGTTGCAGAACGAGCAGAGTTGGGCGAACGCCGCGAAGCCATCTTTGCAGTCACAATTCCGGAAGAGGCGGGTAGTCTGCGTAAGTTTTGCCAATGCATAGGCAAGCGCAATCTAACTGAGTTTAACTATCGCATCGCCGATGAGAAAGAGGCACATATTTTTGTAGGCGTGCAAATTGAAAAGCGTGCCGATAGGGCAAAGATGGTTGCAAATTTTGAAGAGTGCGGTTTCAAAACCATTGATTTAACCGATGACGAACTCACCAAACTGCACCTGCGGCACATGGTAGGTGGACGTTCTCCCCTTGCTCATAATGAATTACTATATCGTTTCGAGTTTCCCGAACGCCCTGGTGCATTAATGAAGTTTGTGGATTCCATGAGTCCTAACTGGAATATTAGTATGTTCCACTACCGCAACAATGGAGCAGATTACGGGCGAATTGTTGTCGGTATTCAAGTGCCTCCCCATGAGATGGAAGAATGGCAAGCATTTCTCGATACCTTGGGCTATCGTTACTGGGATGAGAATAAGAATCCGGCATATAAGTTGTTTTTAGGGTAGGGGAAGTAGTAATTAAGACGTTGTTTTTCTTTGTTAACCCAGCCTATTCAAGTTAGTATAGCTTTGGGTAAAATCGTAGCGACCTTAGAGGATGTTTTAAAAGTTCTATCGTTGGGGTCATATTGGTTACTTAATAATATACCTAAAAATTGCCCATTAGCAGCGTAATAACTGAGTAGCACCATTAATAGCAGCAAGAAATTCAATAATTGTCATTTTTTCCTATTCATTATTTTCGTGTATTTTTTTGTCTAACTTCACCCGATACACCAAAATTTACCTCGGAGATTATGACCAATTATTCGCTGCAAGTAATAAAGATAGTGTAAACAAAGCTTGGAGTAAGCGTAAGATAGCGTTTGTGTATGCATTAGTTTGAGGCGGGAACACAAGACATTATTCTCCGCGTCCCCGCGTCTCACACACTCTGCGTCTTTCACACACCCCGTTTTTGAATAATCTCCTTATATGCGATCGCTGCGGCAGTAGGCAGGCGTTTTAATTCTGGATCTTTGTCAAGATCTACGTGATACAATCCAAAATCACTTGCCGGGCCGAATTTCAGTCCCCACTCCCGGTTAGAGGTGGCACTCCAGCAAATATAACCTGCTACTTTTACGCCATCGTTATAAGCTCGCTGCACTTCCGCTAAGTGGCGGCGGATATACTCTTCTCGCTTCACACCATCTGCTATTTCAACGCAACCATTCTCAACAATCAAAATTTCTTTACCGGGGAACAGCTGGGCGTGGAACTTGAGCATATCATAAAGCACGCCAGACCAGACAGGCGCATTATTAAAACGTCCAAAGGCTGCATCCATTAACTGCTTAACGCGGTTAATTCGCAAATTGCTAATACCCCAGTAATAATCAAAACCGACAAAATCCTGCTGATCGACGCAATCTTTGGGACAGAGAAATTCTGGTAATTTCCCTGCCATGCCTAGATGCCACCAGTTACTAGTTAGGGAGGTTGACAGGATGCTAAAAATCTTTTGCAAGGGATCGAAGATGCTGATAATAGAGCGCAGCAACGGTAGGCGTTCCGCAGTCTTGACGGGACGAAACTGAATTTTATTGCGATCGCCAAAAATTTCTTCTGCTACTGCCCGCGCTAAATCAATTTCTAAACCGCTGAACTCACCCGTCTTCGGATCGCGGTAGCCAAATCCAGGTACGTTGTCTTTTACGGCAACAATTAAATAACCCCTGTCTTGAATGCGACGCAACGGTGTTCCCGGTTCGGCAAGTGGGAGAAAAGTAGTGGCAAAAGAATTCTCCGCGTCCCCGTGTCTCCGCGTCCCCGCGTCTCCTTGTCTCCTTGTCTCCTTGTCTGTGTCTCTGCCGCTGATATCACCAAGAGTAGAACGTCGTCCCATCCGAGGTAGTTCTGGTAAAGGTTCACCGGGGAAGTAACGAGCAAAACTTTCTGCCCAAGCTCCAGATTCTTTGAAACGCCGCACTGCTACATCTACAGCATTGAGCAAGAAGCGATCGCCTTTGACTACAGCGGCAGCGTAGGGTTCTTCTGTCAAGCGATGGTTTACAAATCGATACTGTTTCGGATGCTGCTGCATTATTCCTAACAAAATTATGTCATCAGCCAAGATGGCAGCGATTTGGTCGTAATCTAGCGCTCTGAGGGCTTCTTCATAATCTGGCAGTACTACCACATCTGTATTGGGAAGAAGTGCGTAGATATTTGTTTCAGCAGTACTGCCTTGTATGACTGCCACTTTTTTACCAGCCACATCACTCAGTTCTTGAATCTGGCTCTGGGACTTCACGAGTAAGGTTTCACCTGCCAGATAGTAAACCTCGGAAAACGCCACTTGTTCTCCTCGCTCTGGGGTGGCGGTTAAAGTAGCAATAACTACGTCAACTTGCCCTTTTTCTAGCAAGGCTCGTTCAGTGAAACGTTTACCTTGATTAATCAAATCTTCTCTACTACGAAGCCGAGTCACATTGAGATCCACTATTTTTTGCAACCACAGAGGTAAACCAAGTAACATTGGGTTTGCCCCGACTTGGGCATCTGGGTTGAATTGCTTAATTATCGCTCTAGCTCTGGTGTGGGCTATAAATAAATTTCGCATCAAATCGCCCACTGCTGCCATCTGCTGTGACATCGAAGCACCGCGAGGTAAACCGGGAGGCATAAAATAAGCCCTTTCCCACCAAGGTTTGACGTAGCCGTAAATGAGTTGGCTCGGTTCGTTAAAGGTAATCCAGTAGCGGACTAAATCGCCCAGACGTTTAGCTGCTTCTGTGGCGTAGCTGGCAAAAATAGCCGGAAACTCCTCAGCAGTTAAACCACCCCGCCCTTCTACGTGTAATGGATGGGTAAAGTGGTGTAAAGTAACAATTGGTTCCATTCCATAGGAACGGATCGTTTCAATGACTTGGCGGTAGTGCTCGAAGGCTGCATCGTCAAACTTCCCTGGCTCAGGTTCCACTCGCGACCAAGCGATCGAAAAGCGGAATGCCTTGCAACCAAGGGATTTAGCGAGGCCAATATCTTCAGCATAGCGGTTCCAAAAATCAGTTGCTTGACCTCGTGGTGTGAGAGCGCGGCGGCGTTCCCAAACATCGCGAATATCCTCAAAACGAGCATCGTAAGCTTCGCATTGGTGATCGGCAGAAGCAACACCAAACAGAAATGATTCTGGTAGAGGTGAGTAGCGATCGCTCATTGAAATAACTCCTTTTCGATCTAAATGTGCAAATGTATAAACAGTTAAACTAGACACTCATGTCATAAATCACACCACGAGGGAATGAAAATCTCTTTTCTCTAGCCCCTAGTCCCTAGCCCCTATTTTCAAGACAGTTGAACTGACACTATGCTTCGCTCTGCTAATCTTTGAGCAGCATCGGGGTCGTGACTGGGAAGATAGACTGTAGGAAATTCTTGGACATATTGCAAAATTCGCTGCAAAGTTTGGCGAGAAGAATTTTCATCTTGGGCAACACCATCAACAATCTGCTCTAACATCAACTGTTGCGAGTAAGAGGCATCACCAGCAAAAAATAGCGATCGCCCATCAATTTGAACCAGTACTGATAGATGCCCTGCTGTATGTCCGTGGGTAGGAATTAAGCAGACATCCCCAGCCTTTGTGAGCGTGAAACTTTCAGGAAAAGGGCCAATTGGCTTGGGTTCAAAGTCTATCAAGCGAGGAGCTAGCCACTTAGGCCATTGATGGTTCAAATAGCCTTTTAGCTGTCCGCTCCAACCACCGCTCACCTCGTACTCCCGACGAGAGACTATAATTTCTGCGTTGGGAAAATACTCTAAACCACCAATATGATCTGTGTGCATATGAGTGAGAATCACCCAACGAACATCTTCCGGTTTTATACCCAAGGCTTGCAACCTATTACCAACTTCATCTTCAGGTTGCAAACATGGTTTGATACTCCACTGAAAATAGGGATTCCACCAAGGAAAATAGCCTGGTTCTAAAGTGCGTGCAGTCTCACCTGTATCGATTAAAATAATCCCTTCTGGATGCTCGATCGCCCAACTGTAAATGGGTAAAGGCTCAGTCCAATTGCGATCGAGAATGGTGTTGACTAAGCGCATGGCTCCATGACCTTTGCTGTAGCACTGACAGGTTTTAATTGCAACAAGCCCACTCTTAACAGGATGAATTCGCATTTTTAAACCTTGCAATATTTTCTAGAACCTTCTGCCTACTGCCCTCTGACTTGAAAGTCACCTCACCCCCTGCCCCTCTCCTTGCTAAGGAGAGGGGTGTCCGACAGGACGGGGTGAGGTTTTTCATGCATGGGGGTGAAACTTGTTTCATCGTGACTGCCTTTCTTCAGTCACTTCAAGGCGAATAAATACCAAACCGCACCTTTAAACCATCACGGGGAGTTGGAAACAAATCGCGGTTAAATTCTAGATTTTGCGGCAACAGTTCCCAGGTATATCGACGTAGCAAATGCACCGCCATTACCTTGAGCAGCACTGTAATCATGTCTTCACCAGGACAACGATGCCCATCTTTCGCTCCGCCGCCTTGGGGTACGTAGCTATTTGGTGGCAAAGTCGCAAATTGTTCTGGAGCAAAGCGGCAGGGTTTAAAACTTTCTGGCTCGGAAAATACCTGCGGCATATGCATGGTAGTATGGATTCCTGCCACAGCACCCCATCCTTTAGGAATGCGGAAGTCTTTATACTCGCAGTCTGTCTTTACCTTGGCGAAAAAAGTAGCAGCGTTAATCGGATAAAAGCGGCGAATCTCTTTGGTGATTTGCTCCAGATATACCAGCTTTTGCAACCGCTCCATATTCAACGCACCATCACCAGCAAATTGATTAACTTCTTGCCTAGCGCGTGCCATTATCTCCGGATGTTGAGCTAAGGTTAGGGACAGAAGAGTGAGCGCCACATAAAAACCGGAGTAAGCTGCAAAAAATAGATGCAATACTTCACGGCGCAACTGGTCGTTAGTAAGGGTAGAACCATCTTCACCACGGGCTGTTAAAAGTACTTCTAAAATATCTTGTTGAGGTTGCTCTTGGTGTTGAGCGATCGCGCGATTAATATAATCGAGCAGCCAATCGCGACTTTTAAGTGCTTTTCCGTAGGCATTAAAACCCAGATTAATCGGGACTGCGGAAAAACCTTTGATAAAGGTGTCCATGATTTTTCCTACAGCTTCACTGTCTGAACCAGGCGTTTGTCCTACAAACAAAGCATTGCTCAAAGAAGCGCACATTTTGCGGTATTCAGTTAACCAAGTAAAGCTGCCTAACTTTTCCCAACGCTCTAGATAGTAAGCAGCGTTCTGTTCCATGACTGGAATATATTTGTCGAAAGCCTGCGGCATAAAAGCTTGGAGAATTAACCTTTTCCGGCGACGATGTTCTTCTCCGTCCAACAACGGCAAGGCATCCCAGTCTAATAATTCTCGAACTGGTTGTGGATTGCCATTCTCACGGGTAAAGTATTCCTGATTGAGAAAGAAAGTAAAAGCTTCAGGGCCGATAAAGACGATGACTGGTTTACCAAACAGGTGGGTTTTAAAGACTGGGCCGTATTTTTTTAGTCGCTGGCGGTAAAAGCTATGGATATCCCAAGCTAAAGCAATAGTTTCTCCTATCAAGGGCAAACCGAAGGAACCAGGCGGTAAGGGCTTGCTATTGATATTTGGTTCAGTATCTTTACCTTGGAAATTTTTTTGAATTTGCATAATTTTTGTGTGAGTTATGTTGTTAATAAATTATTAAAATTTCAACAAGTAATACAAATTCCCCATATAAAAAAAACGAACCACAAAGAACACAAAGAACACAAAGAAATTAGTACTCATCAAATGCATTTTTATAGATAATTGATAGAAGTAAGTATTAGTAAATTCTGTTAGGTAAATATTTTTTAGCTTTGAATATTGTCATTTTTTATGCCTATATAAGTTAAAGCCTGGAGGCAGCAGCCCTCAAACCCCTCGTTACCAGGTTCAACCTGGTAACGAGAACTAGAGCAATCTGGCTCTCTCAATCTTGTGTTTATTTACTAAAGAGTTTTGAGATACTCCAACAAATCTTCTAAAGCAGCTTTATCCCAGCCCGTGCCTTGATAAGGCCAAGGATAATCGTGTCCTTTATTAGAGTTACCTAAAGTATGGGTATCTAATTTATAGTAGGTTTTTTCGTTTGGCTCTGTTGGTGAAGCCAATCCTACATCAATCGGATCGTAAAGATTATCTCCGCGATAAAAAATCTCACGCCTTGGTTTGAGATTAATTAACTCTGCTAATGTCAGGACACTACCATTGTGCAAGTAGGGAGCGCGGGCAAAAACCGATTCTAGGGGAGCATTAATGAAACCTTTGGTATCTCCCATCGGCCCCGGTCTGAGGTTTTCCCGCTTTGGCTTTAAGGGATGATCTTCAGGAAAGTAAGTCTCCACAGCATCGGGCAGTTCTTGATAGTAACGATAGTTAAGTCTTGCGGAGTCGGTTTGAATTTCTGCGATCGGTGTAATCAAACCTTGAACTTCTCCTTTGATCCAACTGTCATCTTTTGAGTTGCGATACCCGTGACAGGTGCTGCAATTTTGCATATAGACAGCACGACCGCGTTCTACTTTCTGCGGATCTAGTTTTGCGTCTTTAAATACTTCTGTATATTTTGGCCCCTTTAAATCTAACGTGTACTCAATAGCTTGAACAGCATTATGAGAAATTTCCGGCACCAGTAAGTTATTTGGATTGGCTCCAGCTGCGATCGCGGCGAGAACACTACGGCTGAGACGGTCTCGAACACTACCGTCATACTGCGCCCATTCACGGTTTTTCTGTTCGTATAAGGAAGGAAGTTTGGAAAAAGACCGATCCGATGCACCTGGTCGATCCATGACAAAGCGCACTAATTCCCTAAAAGGTTGGGTGCGACCGGGGCCATTCGGTTCTAGGTGAGCGTTTCTCAGGTCTTTGCCAGTATAAGGCTCGTCCCACTTGGGCAGTGAAGCCGCTACCTCCCGTCTCGCTGTTGATAGCCAAAAGGCGATCGTGGCTTTATCTAAAATTCCTAGTTGTTTGTCGTACTTAGACTCATAAGCCTGGACAATGTTGGTGAGGGTAAGACGCTTGTCATCAAGCAGAGATGATTTAACTGCATCAACCCAGGCAAATAAATCTAAAGATGTACTGCCCATACCTGTGACTACAATTTCCTCATCTCCCTCAAACCTTCTAATGTGAGAAGAGTGACACAATACACAACTAAAGCCTACGAATTTTGTGGGTGAAGGCGATCCCGATTGTGGTTGATAATTGGACGCGTTAAAACCTATTGGTAGTCCTTCGTTCTCGTTAGGTTTTCCTCTGATAAATCCAAATTGTTGAATCCAATCTCCTGCTTCCTTACCTGCTGGCTGAAATTTATCGGGGAATAAATCTGGCAGGATTTGAAACACTGGCAAAGGCATTAACTCAGTACCGATACTGCCGTGCAGAAATGCCTCTTTGGGAGTTCTAAATTCTGGCTTGACCCAAGTTGATTGTAGGAAGAAAAAACCAGCGATCGCTACCAGCACAATAGTAATAAGGGAGATAGCACCAATTTTAATGATTTTGAGCATATTTGTTTTCTCTGTTACTTTTTACCCCAAATTTGCTCGTGTTGGGCTTGACGACGGAACAGTTCTGGATCGTAGTATTGCTGGTAATATTCCATTTCCAGGTTCGAGAATTGCAGCCAGATGCCAGGAACGTAGAAGGCGTCTATATGTGCGGGGAAGCGACCGTAGGTTTCCCAGATATAGTTGCAGATATCTTTGGTATACTGAATTGTTTCTTTGGAGTGGGGTTCGGCGTTGCGCAGGAAGGCTTCACCACTGCTGCGATTTTTGTAAGGGCGGGTAAATATGTCCTTGTCTCCATAGGCTCCTTGGCTGCCGAATTTGTCTTCAATTACCCGATCAACTGCTTCATCCATTGATTTTACATAAGGCGGGCATAGTCCTTCCAGCACTCCATCAATACCCACGGGGTTAGTCTGAGGAGTAGGTAGTGGCGCCCACCGTTTTTTGGCTGGAGTGGGTTGTTCCATGCGGAATCCTAAACCATACCAATCCTTGGCTGGATTGCGTTCCAAAATGTAGGGCTGGAAGACTGAACCGTGTATCCAGCTACCAAGTCCCATTGCCTGACTGATGAGCATTAAATTCTGCAAGATGAAAAAACACTCGTAATCAGTACGCATTGTCTGAGCAAGTCCCAAGGGAACGACGTTGTTAGGATTGACAAAGCCTCCTTGGGCGCGATCAATACCGCCGATGGGTTGATAGGGAATCCAAGGAACCAGTCCTAAATGCATACCAATCCATGCTTTCCAATCTGCCCAGCTTTTGGGTCTGAACTTTTGCCAGTCATCGACAAACAAAGGTTTTTGTCCTTCCGGCTCAGATAGCAGGATGAGCAGAACATTAATATATTGGCGGGTACAATCGACGACTGGGAAAAAGACTGTTGTCCCTGGCAGGTTAGAAATTTGCTTGTTCCAGCCGAGGTAGTAAGGATAGATCCGGGGGAAATCTAGACGGCGATCGCTAATTCGATGTTTGACAGCACCAGCAGCTTTGAGCCAGTGTTCCTCTGTCCAGTCTTGCCATTTGGGAGGCAGATCCCCAAGGACTGCTAAAGCTTCACGTCCCTTGAGATGCTTAATTAGCCAGATACCTTCGTCATTAATCATGAAAAAGGATGTGGCTTGGGAATTATCCGCACTACTACCCGAACGAGCGACGATATTTAGAAAAGGAGTTCCTAGTTCTTTGCCTCCTTCTGGTTTATAGAGCGGCCCGTCGTGAGTCGTGATTCCTGTCATCCCTGTGGCTACAACCAAAATCGCCTCTTCTAGAGGACTGAGGGGTTCGGGCTGATTCGGACTGGTATAGCTGAGTTCTCCTGCCGAGATGCAAGCACCACGGGCTACTCTGCGGGTGCGGCGCTCTACAATTGCTTCCATTAAGGGATAGCGAAATAGCTCCACCAAACCTGGATGTTTTGCGATCGTAGATGCTAGAGGTTCACTGATGAGTTGATTAATTTCGCTCATATAGTAGGGTGGGCATTGCCCGTCAAAGTAAATATTTGAGATATCGGTGAGCAATGCCCACCTTACAGAAAACCGCTTTACAAACAACAGCCGAAGATAGACTTCAAGCTGTTGGGCGTTTGTTTCGGAATGGAAAAGTAAAACTAGTTAAACTTTTCTAATTCCGCCAAAATTGTTGGAAAAACGTCTTTTGCTGCGTTTTTACCCATAAAACAGTCCATATGTGCATAATCGGGGATCACATGGCGCACGTACAAGTCTTTACCGTTTTTATCACACAATAGTTTATATGTAATTTCCGAACCTTCAGGTAAGAAAAAGGCGTTATCTGCACCGTGAATAAATGCGATCGGAATAGCTAACCGCTCTAGATGAGGCAAGTAAATATCTTTACCATCTTTATCTAATATTTGCCCTCGACGCAAAATTAAAGAAATATGTCTGAAGAAGGTCATATTTGCCGGGCCGAATATCTCGTGAATGGCGTCGTGAGTAGCTTCGTTGAGTTGGTCTATTTTGTATACCTCTCCGTACATGAACAAAATTCGGCGATCAACCGGATTATTGTAGGGTTCTTTGGTGGGATAAAACCTCAAAACCATGTCGTAAAGACGATCCTGCCAATCGGCATGGGTGTCAAAGTCAGGATTGAGAGTTTCTACCCCCAATACTGTTAGAAACGATGCCAGACGCAAACCAGCTCTGATTTCGTTGAGGGTTGCTGCTTTAGGATGGGTGGTGAGTTGAGAGCAAACTGCGGAACGTACCCCTTTGAGACCTGCTAGCATAGCCATCAAGAAAGACATCGAACCAACACAGTGACCGACAACTTGGACTGTTTCTGCCCCAGTTAGAGTACGTACCTTTTCCACAGCTGCTGGCCAATCGTAGAGGGCAATCTCATCAGTGGAGAACTGAGTAGTAGCAGATGGCAAGTCGGCACTGGCTCGATAATCAAACAACCAAACATCATAGCCTTGAGCGTACAAGACTTCCGGTAGGTTTGTCTCAACAGTATCGATGGAAAATGCCAAGGTAGAAGTGCCAAAGCCTGGTGCTAGCATGACTGGCCCTTTCGTTCCGCCTTGATAGCGAGTTAGTCGCAGTTGTACACCATCACTTGTATTAAAGAAATGAACTTGGGGAGCCGACATCCGCAGGGGACGCTTTTGGCGGGGTGGTGCATCTGGATCGAATACTTTTGAGGGAGCAAATATTCCACCGTAAATATTGAACAAAACTCCGGCAAAAAAGCTGCCAAAGCGGGCAGTTTCTTCCAATTGCTGCTTGAGACTGGTGGTATTGGTAACTTGCAATGTAGACATCTGCCGCAGAAAATCTGCTGGCTGGATATTTAAAATTCCCCGCCCCAGCACTGGAGCGTTGAGATTGTCACCATCATGGACAGTAATATACAAAGTTGTTGTGTCTGCCCATAAATCAAAGCCCGGATCGTTGTGTACAACTTTAAAGCCATCTAAGTAATAAACCTTACCGTCGCTGGCTGTCATTGTCATGCCATAGGCCATGCGGCGCGTATTTACCCGATCCGGATCGACAATAAATAAGTTAAATTCGCCATTGGTTACTTTTAAAGGTTCAGGCGATAGAACTGGGGCGGTGACACTGCCAACGATTTTGGCTTTGTGGCTTTCATCGGTGAGCATCACCTCTAAATCGTCGGAGGTGACAGTAACAGTAAACTCAAACCGGGAGTTATTTTGTTTACCTTGCTGGGCTGCACGTTGATAGTCGTCTTGAATTTGCGTTGAAAAGTAGCCCCGCATAGTTTCAGTGAACTGAATTCCCACTTTGTTTTGTGTGGCTTGGGTTGTTGGCATTGAACACCTCGGTTAGTAGTTGGGCAAAATTAAATTCATTCGTGGAGACAGGGAACGGGGAAGGGGGTTGGGGGAACTAGGAACTAATGACTCTTGACAAATGACTAATGACTAACCACTATCAAGCAACGCAGATGCCATATTTGGGTAATAAGTCGTGGCTGATGTAGAAGTGATGTGCCTGCAAAGCGTCGTGAAATAATTTCCAATCACTGGCTAAAAAGGTGGGATGATAGGAAAATACTTCGTTTCCCCGGTCAATACTTTCTTCAGTACCAAGGGCTAGAAATTTCCATGAATTTTTGCCTTTGGGGATATAAGTAACTACTTCCTTACCAAAACTAAACTTACCCTCAGCGATCGCCTGCAACCACTTTTGGTGTCTTAAGCTACCGCTATTTCCCGTAATATTTTTTAGCAAAAGAGCGATCGCAGTCCGATCCGGTTCTGGCAATCCTGGGACAGTGGCATTGGGATCGCCTGCTATATACCGTTGCATAGCTTTACACATACAATCGGCCGCTTCTAAAAAGTCTTTGGGATTGTCTCTGATAATTTTTTCGCCCCGTCCGTTAGTGTAGCCCCAGCGTAAAAAAGGCTTGTCAGGATGGCTGAGAACTGCTCCATGTCCCAGAGGTAAAGCTTCGCTAACAAAATAATTTGTCAGGCGATCCATGAGACTGCGATCGGGTTTGCCATATTCGTCCACTAAGTTTCTCGCTTCGTTAACTCGATGGTTAACACCAGCAAAACCTTGATGCGCCCATGTATCAACATAGACGTGCATTGTGATACCAAGGCGATGGAGAGCATAGGGAGTGTCTTGACGGAGAATACACTCTCTGACCATTTCTTGAGCAACATAGCTATTGGGACGACAAATTAGCTTGTCAATAAATTTACCTGGAGGCTCTTCTGTTGCAGGTAGCCCTCCGTTCCCTGGCAGAAAATGAAAGGGAATCCAGACGAGGTTATTTGCCAGTTCCTGAAAGTTGCGGTAGTCGAGCATTTTGTGGGCGGAACTGATGCGGCTAAATAATGCCCCATTATCAAAACGGATCACCCCGGCATTAGTGGCATCATCTACGTATTGAGCGCAATAAGCGATGATACTAGCCGCTTTATGTTCAAATCCAGCTAGTCGCGCGGCGACGTAAGTAACACCATGATGAAAGTCAATTTGCATGTTTAGTCATTGGTTATTTGTCATTGGTCATAGGATAGTGGTTAGTAGGGGCGGGTTTTGCCGATGATTTTTCGGTTGAAACAGACAATTTATCTTCTAAACCCGCCCGTACACTAGTTAGTTGTTCTCTCCTCATCTCCTTGTCCCTTGTCCTCTTTCCCCGTGTCTCCTACTCGCCTTATCGCTCAGACGTAGACTTCAGATAGCGTGCCAACAAAGAAGCGACTGAAGCGATCGAGGGCTTGTGTTTGTTGCCAGCGATTTTCAGCATTTGTGACTTTGATTGTGGTCATTTGCTTAATAAAGTCTGTGGGATGGATTTTGAGAATGCCCTTACCAAAGACGGGACTGTTGCTACTGTCACCTGCATAAATAGTGATGTAAAGAGTGGTGGTATCAGACCATACATCGAAGCCCGGATCGTCGTGAATTTCTTTAAAGCCCTCAAAGTAGTAGATTTGTCCCGTTTCCGCAGTCATCTGCATCCGGTAACGCATTTGTCGTGTCTTGGGCTGGTCTTTTTCTGGTATAAATAGATTGAACTCGCCGTTGGTAACTGTGAGTGGATCTGTAGAAATCACAGGCGCTGTTACCGTACCAACTATCTTGGCTGGGTGATTGGGATCGTTAAGCAGCACTTCCAAATCGTCGCAAATTACGGTTAGGGTAAATTGTAGGGGTGTGCCGTCTTTTTTACCTTGCTGTGATGCCTTTTGATAGTCGTCTTTAATTTGCGTTGTAAAGAAGCCACGCATGGTTTCGGTGAACTGAATGCCTAGTTTGCCTGGGGCAGACGGGGTTACTGGCACTGAAGGCAAGTCGTAGTTGATTGTCCAACCCCTATCTTTGGCAATGAGGGTACAGCAGCGCTCGGCTATAGCAGAAATTGTCAGTAGTGGATTTACTCCCAGTGTACGAGGAATTACTGAGCCGTCAGCAATATACAGGTTTTTGTAGACATCTGTGCCTTGCTGTGTAGCAAAAACTTGTCCTTTGTGGTTAACTACACCATGTTCGGCGTCCTCTGCCATGATACAGCCACCTAAAGGATGGACGGTAATTAGATCGTGTCCAAAAACATTAGTCCAGATAGGGTTGGGAATTTGCGTACCGCCTAAAGGGCGAGTTGCTTCTTCTAGGCGATTGTTCACTCTTTGAAAGATGGGTTGTTTGCCGACGCCTTGCCATTTGATATGAAGACGATCGCTTTCCAAATACATACGTCCAGCGGCATCATCATGAGTCATGACTAGGTAAGTCTGGGTATTGCGGACTGCACCTGTGTAAGCACCTTGAGCTAAACTTTGTGCTTCTCTGAGTTTTTCTTTAATGCGATCGCCTATACCACAGTCAGTGTCTTTGCCTAGTATTTGGGCAGCCGCAGCAAAGGTTTGCGGTAGGATGGGAGCCAGCCCTCCGGGAATTGAGCCTTCTTCGATCACCATACCATTATCTAGTACAGGTTGCTCGCGCATATCAATAATACCTGTAATGCAAGGGCCGACAGGTTCTTGTTGCCCTGGGAGACGTTCGCCAAAACCAACGCCGTTAATTGTTTGCTCGGTGTTGTAACCAAATGCCAGTACATCACCATTGCCAGTAAAGTTATGTCCTACTTTTTCGGATAAGGACAAACCGGCTGCTTGAGAGCGCAACAAAATTTCTGTAGATCCCAAAGTTCCCGCCGCTAAAATCACAATATCGGCACTGACAAACATTGTTGGAGCGTCAAACTTTTCTTGCCCGGCATTCTGCAATTGGTAGTGAACCAACCAGCGATCGCCTTCCCGTTCTAGATATCGCACGCTTACCTGCGTATAAATCTCCGCTCCGTGATTCTTGGCATCGGGTAAATAATTCATCAATACAGTATTTTTTGCCTGATGATTGCAACCAGATACGCAGTCACCGCAGAGATTACAAGATTTTTGCTCTACACCTACGTGATTGACTTTATCTTCAAAAGTAACATTGATGGGTGGTCGATAAAACTTTTCATTTAAGTATTTAGAGGATTTTTCCAACGCCTGTAATTTTCGTAGCTGCGGCAAATTTTCTGGATAGGGAGTCGGTTTGAGCATCTCTTCCGCACGACGATATCCTTCCATTAAGAGAGTATCTAAATCATCACGCAATCCTTTTGGCCAACGGAGATCTTGAAAAACACGAGGTTCAGCTCGTAAAGATACGTTAGCGTTAACTAACGATGTTCCACCCAAACCACAACCAACAAATACATTAATATCCTTATCTATATGAAAATCGTACAAACCCGTGCGTGAACCAACATGCTTACCACCAGGTAAATCTAGTTGCATTTCTGCTAAGGCTTCTTTGGTGTTGTTAGGGTATTCACCGGGCTTAAATTCTTTTCCCCGTTCTAGTACGCATACCTGTTGTCCGGCACGAGATAGGCGCGATGCAGCGATCGCGCCCCCATATCCAGAACCTATAACAACTACTGTATAGTGATTTTTAATGTTCTCAATCGGACTTGATAAGCGAACCATGCTATCTTTTCCTTGAAATAATAAAAATTAGCTAATGCACCCCAGCCAATGCAGAACAAATAATAAAGACTATCAAACCAAATCTGAGATATTGAGATATCGCCGGGTTAATTGTGTACTTCAACAACAAAAGAAGTAATTCTGTAAAATTTACAAATTTTGATATTTTCAAGTGATTGCATCCAGGTTGATGCAAAGCTGTATTAAACAAAGAATAACAATAGAAGACAACACGGCTTGATTATTTTCTCTGTAACCTCTTAGTAGCTAAATTGACTTAATTTCATCATTATTAGTCCTCACCTACAAGTAAAATGATTACTCCAAAAGTTGGACTGGTGATACAAATACTAAATTCTTCAAAGAATTAGATTTAGGCTAATCGCAGGTTTAATTATAATTTCGAGAGCTAGTATAGCTGTAAGCAATTATACAGGTGTAAATTTTAACTATTTTTTACGAAAGTAGTGACATTATCAGCATAGGCTAGTGTATTCAGGGAAAATCCCTGATTTGGATTAGAGCGTATGCTGTTCTTATAGTCTTAGTGCATAGCATATCTGTAAGTCTTTGTTTTTTATCGCCTACTCGCTCCTGAATCTTGAACAGATGGAGGCTGAGGGAATAGAAAGCCAAGGAGTGTTCTAAATATATAGTTCCCCGACTTATTTGAAAAATCGGGGAAATTATTTTATGAGAATTTTCCTCTGAGTTTTATGAATAATTTGACCAAAGTTCAGAAATAAAGTTCAGAAAAAATAAATTCTTTTTTCAAAAATATTTTTGTTTGTATTTCATTTAATGATGAGTATTATGAATTGACATATATATGTAACTTATATCTAATATATAAATAACATACAAAAATTCAATGATTTGCATAACCAATATTATAGTAGGCATCTACAAGCAAAAAACAGTCAAGTTTTGATGAATAATCAATATCTAATCAGTGACAGTTAAATAACTATCAATTTAATTGGTATCAGAAGATGAGGTAGCAAAATGAAAATTATCTTTCATGTCATTATCAAAGTTTTTCCCAATTATAGTAATCGCCGTGGTGGTAAATTTGTCAACGGAGTTGCTACTATAATTAGCGCCCTCGCTAGCTTACTAATTACAAGCTATCAGGTGGATTTCATTCCTTACCATCTAGAAAATATCCACTTAAATGACCAAAAAAATCCTACCTGCCCATTAGTACAAACAATACCTACTGTGTTTTTTAATTTAAAATCACGCCACTTGCTACAACACGGGTTCCCCGTGCCACACAGTGGCTCCAAAATCTAAAATCTTAAATTGGTATTACAAGTGTGGATGAGGAGTTTCAAGTTAATTAACTATCTATTTTAAGTACAAAACAATGAAAACCAATCAGGACAGTCGTCTATTTCGGTTCGCTTTTAACTCTCTCAAATACTTTTTATTAGCATTAATAGGACTGGCGATCGCCTATGTTATCTCAGCCTGTTTTGGCGCATTAAATCTTGCTGTTATGCTACTGCCGATAGTCATAGATTTTGTTGTGCGATTGGGCATTATCCTATTTTGTGCGATCGCAATCACCATCATCATTGAATCTGTGCGCTAAATACAGTAAAGTCCCGCCATTATTTTCTTGGATTAGGCACGTAGAAATTTGACCAAAATATCTCATAATTCTTGCTGTATGCCTTTGGCTGACTAATTCTCAACCAAAGGCTGCTTAATCACAGCTGAAATTGTTTACAACAGAACAGGTTTGAAAACTTAGATCTTGTACCTCGCCCCTCAAACGCCTGGTAAAGTACCCTACGCAAAGCGTCTACTGGGCGTCTACCAGGCTTATAGTTCAAGTCTGTTAAATCTGACTGAAAACCTTACTCAGTCTACTTTAGTAGACTTTAGCTTCTCGCGGTGAAATTTATTTCTTGGCGGTTGAGAGCTTAAACGCAAGATATTTAAAAAAGTTAAGAAAAAATAACCTATGCTAAATATAAAACTAAGTATTTGTAGTGATTACTGTCAGGGCTTCTTTTTAGTAGCACATTGGCAAAGTATAAATTTTTTACTTTCTTGACTTCAAGAAACTCATAGATTATGGAGATTGAAGAAGCATTACGGTTTATAGATGAATTGCTTACACCAATAGAAGAGCGTCTATCTGAGCCTCAAAGGATAGTCTTTGTAGCTGCTTGGCATGGGCAGAAATATGGGGAGTTTGTGGTTCCTGGTTACGCTCCTGGATACATAGAGCGAACAGTTGCTCCCGAACTGTGGAATCTGCTGACAAGGATAATAGGAGAAAAAGTTACCAAAAAGAATCTACGAAGTGTAATAGAGCAGACATGGTTGCAGCATTCACAGCCAGAAGGCAATCAAACGCAAGAAGATTCTAACTTGACAGATAATTACTCTGAAGAAGATGCGATCGCCCCAGGGTTTGATTTTTGTCCAGCCCACATTTTATTTCATCAACATTATCAAGAAACCTTCACAATTGAATCTTCAAGTAATTCAGACCTTTGCTATATTTTCATAAACACCAGGCACTTCAAAAATTGTAAAGCTAGGCTTTTAAGAACTATCTTGCAATATAAATCGGATGAACTTTTCAGCGAATCTGTTCAAGAAGCCGTTGTTTGGTCTTTGCTTGGCAACGCCGAATTACTAGTCACATTTAGAGCTACGGAGAGTATAATCAATAGTTTTAATCAGTCTCTGCACGAAGAACTTTCTGGAATATTAGATGAGCCTCATGATGGTAGCCACTATGGTATTTTTTTGATTAAAATCAGTGATGAATATTCACGAATTCATACTCACGCATCTTTTCCATCACAAGAAGATATTTTTCAGCCAGGAAAACGTCTTTATCAAAAAGAGTTTCCCTATGAAGAGCTTCGTAGTGTAAAAGCCTTTATTAAGTTACGTTTTGTTGGAGATGGTACAATCAGCGACAGATTAATTGCCAATATTAGTACACATATTCGAGAATTTAAAGATGTTTTAGAAGGTTATTCTGTTTCTATTGATAGACGATATATAATTATCGAAGTTCATATGCCTTGTGGTCGTCTATTTCGCCTAAATCAATTATCAAAACTTCTGGAAAACGTTTTAAATAATAATCTTCTTAAGGAGACTTATCTTGCCTATGACCTAAATTACCACATTTAGCATAGATAAATTATAGTAGATGTTGGATTATAAGTAAAATCAAGAAAAATCATGAAAAATCAACATTTATTCAAACCCAAGATTGTTAAATTCGATGCAATAAAATCATCAGCAGATTCTGTTTCCATATCTCAGTTACCTGCTCTTGGCGATCGCAAGTTTATAACCATACAACTGCAAGCTAATACATTGCTTGAAAAGGCAATAGGATGGACAGATGAACAAGTTGCGAAAACAGCAATATTACTACTTGTACTTGATGGCTCGCTTGTGACCCCAGAAATAAAATTAGAGCGAGGTTCACTGGCTAGTCTATCTAAAATTAATCAAGTATTTGCTAGTCAAGAAGGATGCACGTTAGCATTAATTACTTGGTCATTAAAAGATTCAACAATTCCAGAGCACATATCATACCACTGTCCGCAGTTAGTGTGGTATGACAAGTATGAAGCTTGGGTAGGAAAATTAAATTTTGAAGTATACGGTAGTGACTTTCTCTTTCCTTGGAATGGATACGCAATTAATATACCACCAGAAGAAAATCAACAAGAAAAAAAAGCGTGTTTACATATACATCAAAGACTAAAAAACTTAATTTTTATTCAAGGTTCATCAGCAGCTACGGTAGGTTACTTAGTTGTTGAAGATGATGGACGTTATATTGCTTGGCCTCTGCGCAGTGGCGATATTATTCTTGTGCAACCAGGTGTTAAGCATAATTTGGTATCAGCTAGTAATGGTCAACCTTTACAGTTTTTTGTCTTTAATGACACTCCTTCAGATTATCAAGAACCAAAGACATCTGATTATCATGTTTTAGACTGCATTCCTTGGCATAAAGTTACAATTGCATCACGCCCTCATTTGGAATCCCTTATGGCAAATGTAGGAGTCGTTTAGATGCTATTTGAGGCTACACAAATTGCTTGGTATAATGGGCGTTTAGTTGAGCGCGAACAAGCTGCACCATCCATTGCTAGCCACTCTCTTCATTTAGGCATTGGAGTTTTTGATGGAATGATGGCTTATTGGAATCGCGATCGCTACTACGTTCACCAAATTGATGCACATTTAGAACGTTTTCGCATCGGTTCCCAAAAAATGGATCTAGGATTTCCTTGGTCTTGTCATCAGTTAAAACTAGGTATAGAGGAACTTTTAAGTCAGCTTCCCCCAGCTGATTACTATATTCGACCAATTGTCTACCGTTCATGTCCTCAAATCAATGTCACAGGAAGCGATCGCATGGCTGTTGATGTGGCAATTTTTGGGGTTATTGCTCCACGTGATCTTGACACACCTCTTTCTTGCCACATTTCCCCCTATGAACGCGTATCCAGCCTTGCAATTCCCGTCACTTGGAAAATCTGTGGTTCTTACGTCAACAGTTACCTAGCCCGACGTGCAGCAGAGAAAGCTGGATTTAATGATGGTATTATGCTGGATCAAAAAGGTCGAATTACAGAAGCATCGGCTGCAAATCTTTTTCTGTTGAATCAAGAAACAATTGTCACACCTGCGCTCACTCCAGAAATTTTCCCTGGAATAACGCGATTCACCTTGCTTGATATTGCTAAGTCTTTAGGCATAGAAGTAGTAGAGCGTGATGTATATCCTGAGGAATTGGAAAATTTTGAGGGAGCTTTTTTAGCTTCTACTTTAATGGAATTAAAACCATTAGAAAGGATAGATTGGTATAAATATAATTCCTCAAGTCATCCTTTATATCGTTTCCTTTTAAAAGAATTTAGAGAAATCACACATCAATAACTTTATTAATTTTTTTGTTAAAGCTTAATTATTTTATATGTAAAAATGTACCCAATTTTTGAATAGCTTGAATGTAATCTGAGGGCAAACCACAAACCGAAGCTCCATTAATAATATGTTCTAAATAGTCAACTGTCGGTAGTAATCCCTCTGTAATCCATTGAGGTTGAGCAACATAAGTATAAGCCTCAATTCTAGAGGTATTATCTAAGTTTACTTTGACTTCAACACGTTTATAAAGTATGGGATGCCCTTCATATTTATCTAACTCAAATAAATCTATTTCGTCAAGTTGAATAATAATTCCTCTGACTTGTCGTGTAGGATGGGGAACTATATTTGCTCCTACTCTCTGTTGTTCTGCAAACATATTAAAACGCAATTCATATCCTGACAAGGAAGCAAGCTGATAGCTACCATCCCAGTTCCGAATCCGCGATTGCAAACGCATTGGATTTAGATTTGAACCATACGAAAAGACATTATGTAATTTTTTCTTTGTAACTTTTTGTTCACCTTTATGAATTGATTGCATATTCATATTTCAACAACCAGCAAGTATATATTTTGTCAAAAGTAGAAATATTTTGCATACTCAGTAGGTAGACATAATTAAATGTAAGATTAGAGTTTTATTCATAGTAAGCGATTTATCACTCTTAATAGAGGTTTTGAGGGCTAGAGCCGCAGACTACGAACTTTAATTTAATTTAGTCATTCTACTTAGAATCTGCAATAAATATTGTACGACCATTTATATTTCTAGAATTGCTACAAATAATACTTATTAATTTTATTTTTGTAAAAAAATATATTTACACAATGAACTGCTATTTAAATGCCTGAAGATTTTCAGGAGTTATCTGCTCAACAACCTCAATACTTCCATCACCCGCAACAGTCCAGATATCATAGTTACCAGTGACATCTCCTTGAGAGTCAAAATCAACATTACTCCCAGCTCCTTCATAATTAATCTTCTTACCTTGTCGAATCAGATCTAATGCTTGACAAACATCACTAACTTTTTCTCCAGGAGGGTTAGTAACTGTTCGTATATGTTCTTTAATAGTTTCCCCAGAGGTAGATTTAGCTGATTCTGCTGCTAAAACTAAAGCAGCCGTAGCATCCCAAGTATTAGGATCGTATATACTTGGTTCTTGACCATTGTATGCTTTTTTATAAATCTCTCTAAATTTTGAAAATGCTGGACCTTTTGCACTAGGTGCTGTACCAGTAATATTAGCAGTCGGCAAAATTAATTTTCCATCATTACTTTTTCCTACTATTTGAGATAGATTAGCATCCTTCAATCCATCAGATAAAATTAGTGGAGTTTTTACTAACAATCCACGTTCATAAATCGAACGTAATACGAGGCTGCCTGTTTGAGAATAATCTATCAAAAGTACAGCATCTGGATTTTCTTGAAAGGAATTTAATACTTCTGTGTCAAATGTAATTGCATTGGGTGGATAGAAAGCAATATTATTTTTATTGATTATCTGTCCGCCTAAAGCTTCAAAAGCTGGTATAAAAGCATTAACTAAGCCTCTCCCATAATCATTATTAACAGCCAAAATAGAAACTTTTTGATATCCTTTTTTTTGAGCTATTTTAGCAATTACTGGGCCTTGAAAAGTATCAGGAGGAGCAGTACGGAACCAAAAGCCTTTGAAATCTCCTTTCTTGGCTCGTTCTGTAAAGCTAGGGCTAGTACTAGAAGGAGAAATCATCACGATTTGATTCTTCACAGCAATATTTACTGCCGCCGCAGATGTGGCACTTCCAGCGCCTCCTACCACACCAGAAACTTTATCTAAATAAGCTAGTTTAGACATAGCTTCAGCCCCTACTTGTGGTTTTGATTGATCATCAACCGAGATGAGAGTGACTGGTTTCCCCATGACTCCACCACAAGCATTAACAGTTTTGATTAATAGATTGGCAGTTTTTTGCATAGGTATACCATATGCAGAAATTTCTCCTGTCAAAGGTAAAAGTGTACCTAGTTTGAGTGAATTACTCACAGATGAATTAGCTCTGAATTCACAAGAAGTACTTAGTAGTAGTAGCACAAATAGACTAAAGCGAATGTGGAAAAGTCTCATTCTCTTAGCGTGCATATATTTACTAAAATATTTGTTAAATTTTGCCTGGTGTTTCACCAGGTGTGAAATGCATTATTTCTGTTCCATTTCAATATCGCTTAAAACTAACTAGCAATCAATTCATAAACTTCATCATATTTATGTCTGAATATCAGGAATACCTCAGACTGTGCGATCGCTCTTGCTGCTATTTAGATCCCCGACTTTTTTGAAAAAGCCGGGGATCTATAACCTCTCACCAAAAGACGACGGGGAAGCCCGTTCCTTTAAGGGGCGCTCAGAATCGTCGTCCGTCGTCTTGGGGCAAGGGGCATTCATGCATTGGCCAATGCCCAATTCCCAATTCCCGATGCCCGCGAAATCCCCCCGACTGAAGTCTGGGGGATGAGCTTAAAATTTGCGTGGCAAACTAGTATTCATCTCACGTTACAGACTGAGCATTACCTTGGATATCTGCCCCGTCTGATTTGAAACGTCGCAGCCTTGAGCAGCGATTTCTATAGCCCCTAGCGTTCTGCAAGCCGTGGTAAACACTGCCTATGCAAAGATAGAGGAGGTAGCGATACTAGCAGCCAGACGTTCTAAGCGAACATCCGACTCAAACACCATTTCCTCAGGTTTGTACAGCATTTTTATATTGTTTCCGTCTACTTCCAGTGCAGTAGAAAACTTAATCCAACGTTGATCGGGAATGGTAAAAAGCCGATCTTTTCCTCTCGATAACTCTCGAACAAACGCCTCAATTCCTTTATTGCGGTTAGAGCGACGTTGATAAAACGATTGCAGCCGCCGCCACAGTTTTGGAAATATCGGTGGTAACGCTGAGAGATCGGGAGGGATATTTACTTCAAATCCTTCCGTTGAGCGATCACCAGCCCAAGTTTCTCGATTTGCTGCTCGTGCTTCCTTAGTTGCAGCCACCATCTCATCGCGCAACTCTTTATAAAGAGTTTCATAAAACATCGGGTAGACATAACCCTCTTGGAGCAACTTGTAGTTGACACTTTGACGCAGCAAGTCAGCTTGAAGTTCATCCCCTCTTGCCGTATTGTCCCAATCTGGTGGAGCGCCAGTAAAGACAAAGCAAACAGGGCGCCCATTGCCATCAGCATGGCTGGATAAAATATATCCAGGTAATCCGGATTGCTCACCCCCAAGTAACTCGATATTCCGTTTAGTCGCGTTTGAGGAAAAGGGTTGAATCGCTGCTTTTTCAAGAGCATCGATACCTTCGTAGCGTAGCTGAACTTGTCCACCACTCTTGAATTCAATTCGCCCTTCTAACTTATCAAACAATGTATCATTCTCTGCCTGAAACCGAACTGAATCTCCATCAGGAACCCCGCTGGTTGGTTCAAAAGTCCCTCGAATCAGCAAAAACGGCATAATCTTGTCCTTAGTGTTGAAAAGTTTAATAGATCAACTAGGGATACAATCACGACGTATGTAATTTAGTGCAACATTGACTCACATATCTTAATATTTCCATAAATCCTTAGCCTGGAATTTCCGGAGCAAATATATCTATATAGACTCAATAACCCATCATCGCTACGGATTGTAATTACTGAGTAAAAATTCTGTAGCCATGTAGATGATGGATGCCTGCAAGCGATCGCTAATTATGAAGATTATCCCAAAACGGTTATTACCTAGACTTAAATTTATACCCTGCGGATATTTCTTTTCAAATACTGTCCAATTGGTGAACCAACTACCTCTGTTTTGTCGTAGATTAAATGACCGCGCAAAAATGTATGCTTGACTCTACCAGTTAACTCAGCACCTTCAAAAGGTGTATATCCTTGTTGAGACTGAGATTCACTAGCACGCACCACAAAGCTTTCATTTGGATCTAAAAGCACCAAGTCAGCATCATAGCCAACAGCAATATCGCCTTTCTCAAAAAGTCCAAAGCGCTGGGCAGGATTCCAAGACAATAATTCTGCCATGTGATTGTAACTCATACCGCGCTTGCTACCTTCGCTGAAGACACCCGAAAGCAAGTATTCTGTACCACCAAATCCAGATTTTGCTAGCCAAATATTATTCGGTTCTAAAGCACTTCTTTTTTGTTCTGCCGAACAACAAGCGTGATCGCTGACAATCCAATCAACCTGGCGATTCAGCACTGCTTGCCATAAGAATTCTACATCAGCGCGGGGACGAATCGGCGGATTCACCTTTGCCCAGGTGCCATTGGGAGTATCCACATCTAAAAGCAAATGCCCGACGGTTACTTCCCGGCGAAAGTTGATGTGAGGAAAAGCCACCTGCATAGTTAAAGCTGCTTCCATCGCTTTGCGAGAACTCAGGTGCAGCAAATTGATGTTGGCACAATTTGTTTCGTGTGCCAAATAAGAAGCAATGCAGATTGCCAAGCCTTCAGAATGAGGCGGGCGGGCTGCACTGTAAGCGTGCAAGCCAGTGAGAGTATTTTGTTGCTGAACAATTTTGGTGTAAGCGTTAAGAATTTCCGCAACTTCACAATGCAAACTCAAGCTAATGCTGTCTCGCTTATCTGGGTGTTTCTCCATCAAGCCAGTCAAACTACGCATGATGAATTCAAAATGTGCAAAGTCGTAGCGCTCTTCTTTATTAATCATCAAAAACAAGTTTTGTTTCTCTGACAATCCATGCAGCCCGTAACCACCATAGAACATGAAGATTTTGAACGAGGAAATACCATATTCTTCAAAGAGCATAGCCATCTCATCAATATGCTGGCTAGCAATAGGTGCAATGTGATAGCTGTAATCAACATAAAAATTATCTTTAGATAAAGTTAGAACCTCTGGGAAAAAATCTCCATAGGAACCACCTTTGTTCAAGTAATACTGACCTGTGCGAATGTAATTTAAGCTAGTGGTAACACCTCCCATTGCTGCTGCTTTACTTTCGCTCACTGCATCCTGTGCTAGAGGTTGGTAAATACCAATGTGCATATGAGCATCGACAATGCCAGGAAAACCCAATAAATTCTTAGCATCAAAGACTTCTTTGGTTTGTTCTGGACTGATTTGAGGTGCTATTTGGGCAAACTTGCCATTTTTAATGCCAATATCGAGTGTTTCAATATAATTTTGGTTGGGACGCACTACTCGAACATTTTTTATGACTTTATCTAGTAGAGAATTTTCAGACATAATGCACCTCAATTAACAGTAAAGCAGAAATAATTTTTATCTGTAACGAACCACAAAGTATACAACGAGATTATTTCATGAATCATTTAGGGTTGTTATAGATGCTGATGAGATTATTTCATTTATAAACATAATAAAAATAATTTATTTTTATTACAAATAAGTTGAAACTTATTGCAAAATCTAAAGTTTAAATTCTCAGAGATGATATCAATACTGATAATATTATTTCTACAAGCTGATACCCTTGTGAAGCGATCGCCTGCTCTGGCGATTTGATTACTTTTAACAATAAGCGTCAAACTGTTGAAATCTTGATTCCCAAAGTTATAGTTTGCAAAGCACTCCCATGTTATGCTGAGTCAGCAAACTTTAGATGCCGTCAAGCTTTGAGTATATGCCATCAGGCGTTGAGCAAACTTCTGGACAAAAACTGCGACAGTTGCTTGCACGTCCGGAAATTCTTGTGATTCCTGGAGTTTACGACTGTCTGGGAGCCAAGCTAGTGGAACAATTGGGCTTTGATGTTGTTGCTACCAGTGGCTTTGGTATAGCTGCTTCCACACTTGGTTTACCAGATTATGGTTTTCTGACTGTCACAGAAATGCTATACACTGTCGGGCGAATTGCTCAGTCAGTAAGCATTCCGTTGATTGCCGATTTAGATACTGGCTATGGCAATGCTTTGAACGTAATGCGTACCGTCAAAGATGCCGTACAGTTAGGTGTAGCAGGAGTGATTTTAGAAGATCAAGAATGGCCGAAAAAATGCGGTCATTTCGAGGGGAAACGAGTCATTTCGATGGCAGAACACGCAGGAAAAATTCGGGCGGCAGTACAGGCAAGGGGTGATAGCGGTTTGGTGATTATTGCCCGTACTGATGCTCGTGCCCAATTAGGTTTAGAGGAAGCAATTCGGCGTGGCAGTACATACATAGAAGCTGGGGCAGATGCACTATTTGTGGAAGCACCCCAATCTGTTGAGGAACTACAAGCAATAGCCTCTGCTTTCCCAAATGTGCCACTGATTGCAAACATTGTTGAAGGTGGCAAAACTCCTCAGATTTCTGCTTCCGAGTTACAGCAGTTGGGTTTTAAGATAGTATTTTTTCCAGTCACTGCTGTTTTAGCAGTAACGCAGACTATGACTGCTTGCTTGCGGCACATTAAAGAACAGGGAACTACAGCTAATTTACAAGATTTGGTTAAGTTTAAAGATTTTCAACAACTGATGGGTGTTCCCAAATATCTGCAAATGGAGAAGCAGTTTGGTGGTTAGGAATTGGTTATGTGGGCGATCGCAAGGAATGATTTTGCTTGCCGTTGCGGAGGTTGACTATTAGTTACTTAAAATTGAGATAAGGCATAAACTGAGCCGCAATAGCGAGATGAAAAATAATTTGCACCAATACATTGAGATCGTGGATGGAGTCCGCAGTGGTAAACCCTGTATCACTGGAACGAGAATCACTGTGGCAGATGTGGCGATGATGTATCTCCGCATGGGTCAGTCTTTGGAAGAGATTGCAGGGAAGTATCAATTGCCTTTGGCGGCGGTGTACATGGCAATGGCGTTTTATTTCGAGCATCGGCAAGAAATTGACAGACGAACGATGGAAGCAGAAGCGTTGGCTGAGGCAGAAAGAATCAAGCAGCCTTCTTTGCTGCAAGAAAAATTGAGTGCAGCTAGGGACTATGTTTGAGCGCATTCGTTTCCATTTAGATGAAAATGTAGATCCTGCGATCGCATTGGGGCTGAGACAAGTTGGCATTGATGTGACGACCTCTCAAGAAGCGAAACTTTTATCTAGAAGTGATCTGGCTCAGTTAGTGCTAAGGCTGAATCCCGTGTTTTGGTAACCCATGATGATTTTCTGATTCTCAGTAGCCAAGGCAGTGAACATTGTGGAATCGTCTATTGTCAGAAAGATACAAAATCCATTGGCTATTTGATTCGGATGCTGATTTTGCTGTATGAGGTGGTGACGGTAGAGGAGTTGAAGAATCGCGTAGAATATTTGTAAAGGCTTGCTTCATGCAACTAGAAGACTACTTCAGTGTGTTGGCACCGGATGATATCCGGCTAAAAGGAACACGGATTGGTATTGAGACGATTTTATACGAGTACATCTATCGCTGCAAAACACCAGAAGAAAAAATCGCCGAGCAATTTCATACGGTGACACTCGAACAGGTTTACGCCACCATCTTGTATTACTTGCATCACCGCTCACAGGTTAATGCGTATCTGGCAGATTGGCTAGAGTTTTCTCGAACCATACGTGAAGAACAAGAGCGAAATCCTTCACCTGCCAGAATAAGATTTCGGCAAATGCGAGAAGAACAGGCACTCAAGCAGTTACAGAAAAGCTAATGGCGATTCGGTATCTGTTGGATGAACATCTTAGTCCGGTGTATCGTACCCAACTAGTGCGACGCAATCCTGAAATAGATTAATAATGTATGTTTAGGTATCGGTTTAAGGAGTATTAACTAAGTATTTATATAAGTCATCAATCACGGCATTAGCAGCAGGCGGATCTTGCCATGCTATCCATGACCACCAATCAACGAGATAAACTTGCCCTTTTTGAACAGCCTTGAGTTTTTTCCAAAGGGGTTTGTGTTTTAACCTTTCATAAGCTTCTTTATTTACACTAAAAACCGGCAAAAATAAAATATCACCATCTAACACATCAAGTCTTTCGTGGGAGAGTTCATGACTATAACCACGAGATACAACGACATTTTGTGCTGGTGGTCGTTGCAGCCCTAGTTCATTGAGGATAGAGCCGATGAATGAGTTTTTAACAGCAACAATACTGTAAGAATTAAGAACAATAGCCACAGAAACAGTTTGATTTTTATAGCGATTGCCTAAGACTACTTTTAATTCCTCAACTCGCTGATTATACTGATTCATTACTTCCTGCGCTACTGCTTCTTTTCCTAACACCTCAGCGATAAATCTAAATTTATCTTTCCACTTAGGTTCTTTCCAATTAGGCATATCAAAAGGAACCACAACTGTAGGTGCAATTTGAGAAAGCAAAGGGTATATTTTTTTAGTAGGTTCCCAAACCAAAATTAAATCAGGCTTAAGTAGTAAGATTTTCTCTATATTAGGGTTAAGCACCAATCCTACTTGCTGAACCTCTTTTATCTCTTCTCCCAGGTGAGCTTGTTCTGTTGGATAGTTTGCATTCAAATCAATTAGTATAACACTACTAGCAATGGGTTTAATACCCAAAGTAAACGCATTACTTAGCAAGCTGGTGTCAGAAAGGACGATGACCCGCTTAGGGTGATTGGGAACACAGGTTTCCCCCATCAGGTGTTCCACGACTCGACAAGGAGTTGAGGGTGATTTAATACTCAGCATTACGGTATGCTCAATCGCCGTGCTGCTACAGGCTGAGGCGATCCCAATTGTAAGTAGTGCTAGTAATAGTTGTTGCTTTACCCCCCTCAGTCCCCCCTTATAAAGGGGGGAAGAAGTTGACTCCAATTCCCTCCCCTTTGCAAGGGGAGGGTTAGGGTGGGGTCGATCCTCGCAATTGACGAATCGTCTGAGCGATCGCCTCCACCACTTCATCCAATTGTTGATATACCTGTTCATTGGTAAACCTCACCACCCAATTCCCTTCGCTTCCAAAAATAGTTGTCGTTCTTTGTCATATTCAATTGCGTCAGGTTGAAAGTGACTATCCCCATCAATTTCAATCGCTAATTTGAGTTCAGGTACATAGAAATCAACTACAAATGCACCGATACTGTATTGTCTGCGAAATTTACAATTTTCAACTTGTCGTCCTCTGAGCTTTGCCCAAATTTTGGTTTCGGCTGGAGTTAAGTTATTACGGAGATTACGCCGTTTTTCCAGTTCGGAGGTTTTGTTGTAGAGTTTGGTCATTAGTTGTTGGCATGGGTTTATTTCTGTTTATTATTCCCTGTTGTGTATTGACTAATCTCTACCCCCCTTAATCCCCCCTTGGAAAGGGGGGAAACCGGAAAATCCAGTTCCCTCCCCTTGGAAAGGGGAAGGTTAGGGTGGGGTAATTCGAGGGCTGGTAGCGATTCGATAACTTGTGTGTACACCGTAGCCTTAAAAAGGGGGGAAACCGGAGTTCCGGCTCCCTCCCCTTCACAAGGGGAGGGTTAGGGTGGAGTAAACAAGAGACTGGTTATGATTCGATAACTTGTGTACACACCGTAGCTTTTGCAAGGGGAGGGTTGGGGTGGGGTCAAAACTGCCACGAAATCGTACCCTGCACTGTGAACGGCTCACCACGATTAACCAGCAATATACCAAAGGCACTTTCAAAATAATCGACATCGAATAGATTTCTAAAATTAAGGGCAGCACGGAAGCGTTCTCTCCTGTAAAAAATTGCTGCATCCGTCCGCAGATAACTTGGGAGTTCCAGGCTATTGTCTAAATCCACTTGCCGCTCTCCTACATAAAATAATCCCAAACCAAAGCCTAACCCTTGTAAATTACCTTCTTGGAGTTCATAGGTTGTCCACAGATTCAAGGCATTTTCTGGGACGTTACGCAACCGATTGCCTACAGGAAGTGTATTGTCTTGGGTAATCCTGGCATCGGTGTAGGCATAGCCTGCAATAATGTTCCATCCTGGCAAGATTTCACCTTGAACACTCAGTTCAACGCCTCGGCTACACTGCTCCCCAGTCTGAATCGAAAAGCCGGATGGTACACCGGGTCTAGTATCATCCGTTGTGACATTGGAGCGGGTCAGGTCATAAAAGGCAAGGGTCGTTGAAAATCGGTCATTCAAATCAGCCTTGACTCCCACTTCATACTGAGTACCACGTTCTGGTTGAAATACATCATCCTCAAAACTACGTCCAGTAACTGGTCTAAATGAGCGACTGTAGCTGGCATAAAGAGAAATCGGTTCAATCGGCTGATAAACAATGCCTGCACGCGGACTGAAGGCATTCCCCGATTGACTGGTTCTAGTATCTCTCAGAAAATCTCGATCAGTTTGCTCAAACAGATCAAACCGTCCGCCCAACAAAAACTTGAGATTAGGAGCCAGTGTCACTTGGTCTTGAATATAAATTCCTAAAGTGTCTGTTAAGCTTGAATTAATACCAACAAGATTGAAAGATTCAGCAGCAGGCTCTATATACACAGGGTTGAACAAGTCGAATGAGCCAGGAGCTAAAGAAGTATTGCCGCTAAAGTCATACCGCCCCAAATCAACACCGACGGCTATTTGATGTTGAATTGAACCTGTTAAAAATTTCCCAGTCAAATTAACATTTAAGTCGTAGAATTCCTCCCTTTCTTCAAGGTCAATAAATATGCCGTTTAACGTTCGATTGTCAGCAGCCAGACTAGTAGCTTGAAATAAGAACTTCCCATCTGCGTAAGCAAAGTCACGATATCTCGTTTGAAACGCATTTTGTAACGACCAGTTATCGCTGAACTGATACTCTAGGCGATATCCTATTCTGCCTGTTTGAGTAGTTAGAAAAAAGTCAGGATCTGCAAACTGACGATCGCGGGGAATGCGACCATTGGGGTTAGGCAGTACTGTACCGACTGCTGGCACACCTACAAAATTGGAATCATTTATCTCCGTGTACCCGCCTTCTAAGATTAAACGGGTTCGTTCTCCAATTGCTACGCTTACGACGGGGGCAATAGTGAATTGATCCCGCTCATAAAAATCTATAAAACTACCTCTGTCCAGGTAGGAGGTAATCAGTCGGTACAAAACCGTTCTGGAATCGTTTAAGGGTCCAGATAAATCAATAGCGCCCCGATATAAGTCATAACTGCCAATAGTGGCATCAACAGCATAGAAGGGGTCGCGCAGTGGTTGTTTCGTCACCAGGTTAATGGTTCCACCTGGATTACCTGCCCCGTAAAGCACGGAAGCCGGACCTTTGAGCACTTCAATTCTTTCGAGATCGGGGGTAGTTTCCGGAGCTAGCTGTCCAGCCTCTCTCAACCCATTCCTGAGAATGAAGTTGTTGGCAAAGTTAAAGTCAGGAAAGCCTCGAACAATCAAGTTGGCACCTGCACTTTGTGAAGGATTGAATGGAGCTACCCCAGGAACGTTTCTTAGGGCTTCATTGTAAGCGGTAACATTTTGATCGCGTAGCACCTCTTGGGGTACAACTTGAATCGATTGGGGAATGTCGCGCAGGGGGGTGTCGGTTCGTGTCCCCACAGATGTATTCGGTACGCGATAACTATCTTGCTCTCCCGTCACCACCAACTCAATCGGCTCATCCTGCTGCGCTGCTGGTGTCTCACTCGCTGGCTGTTCTTCGGTTGGCAACCCCTCCCTCTGTCCTCCCCTTGGTAAGGGGAGGGAAGGGTGGGGTTTTGTGTCGCCTTTGTCGTAGATGCTACCGCAAAAACCAGCCCTGCATCATCATCAAATAACTCAACTGTGGGTAATGCTGCAACACCTACCACAGTCACCCGCACAGTATTTGCATCAATATTCGTAACCGTTATTTCCGTAATTCCCTCGACTGGTTTTTCCGAACGAAATGTGAACGCCTCACCACTGGGTAAACGCAGTTGAGCATTGGGAATATCTGCAATAAAGTTATTCTCAGCACTGCGATTTGTAATTTGCAGTTGTTCACCAAGGGTAGTCTCTAAAATCACTTCCACCCCTTTATCCGTGGGATTTGCTTTCACTCCCGTGATGGTGACAATACTTCCCTGTTGAGCTACCGTGTATGCGCAAGAATTACCCCCCTTAATCCCCCCTTGCAAAGGGGGGAAACTATTCCCTCCCCTTTGCAAGGGGAGGGTTAGGGTGGGGTGAAATTTAGGACATATCTCAACAGGTTTTTCCTGTGCCGATACCGATGAAACTGCAAAAATACTCAAACATCCCGAAAGACTGATTAAAAAAGATAGACGAACAGATAAACACCAACCCCTCATAGTTCCTCACACAGCAATCAAATCTTTTGTTGCTAATTATTTTTGATAGCAATAAGGTGTAGTGTAGAAAAGTTGACTGCAGCGTGTCTATCCAAAAAATGCCATTTATCTAGCCGAAAAATGCTTTTTCCCCTGCCAAGTATTGGCTGGGTGTGATACCATACCGTCGTTTGAAGGCTGCTGCAAAATGACTTAGGTGGCTATACCCCACTAGATTTGCACCTCTGACACTTTACGATCGCCTTGACGCAACAACCTTTGTGCATTCTCTAACCGTTGCTGTGTCAGATAGCCCACCACCGTTGTGTTAAAAAGTTCGGTAAAACCTCTCTGAAGAGTGCGAACACTAACTCCCACCTGCTGTGCTAGTTCACACAGAGATGGCGGATGCTCAAGTTGTGTTGTCAAAATTTCTTTAGCGTGGTAAATGCGGGCGATAGTGTCAGGTTTAAACCCAGGTAAGTCATAAATTGGCTGTTGCTCTACCGAAATCAAATCTAGGTACATTGCTATTATTTCAAACACCTTCGCCTGAAAATACATCCGCTTTGCTGCACCGCGATAGGGTGGATTCCACATTTGTTGAGCAAGCGATCGCATTGCTAGAGTTACGGTGGGATAAAATGAGAGTTTCCAGTCTTCCCCTTTGAACAGCAATTTCTGGACATCAGAACTGTACTGCCCATCCTCCAGAAAAACCGATTCTATCAGTTGTGGTTCAATTTCCACATTTACGCAAGTTAAACGCTCTCCAGCACGATTTTTACAAATGTAAGAGGGCGAAATCCCGCTACCCGAAAAATAACTGCGTGTTCCACCCATAACATGAGGATGAACATTCTCAAAATAAAGGCAGCCTGATAGGAAAATCGTGAATTGAATCGGATGGTTGTGGACAGGTGTTTTCACTATCAAGTCCTGATGACATTCGTAATCTGAGAAAGACAACCATACCCCAGGCGATAGCTTCATACTGCAAGAGTAGCCCCGACCCAAGATTTCCGGCACTCCCTCAAGCCTCTCAAAGCTATCAAGTACGAGATTTTCAAACTGGGGTTCAGGAGCCTGTTGGTGCAGTTCGTCAAGGTCTGATTGGCTGAGGATGAGTGTCATTGTGGAGCTAGATAAATGCGATTTATTATCAATAATTTTACCACCACATCAATGATGGATCTCAATTATGTCCGCCCAATTAGTTCTAATTCCCGCATCTATCTGTGCAAAAATCGCAAATCCTACCAAAGTTACTGCATCTGTGAGGCGATCGCGCTAGCTTGGTTACATAGCAAAATAACTTTACAAAGCGCCTGCTAATGAATCAAAGCTTAAGCGTTGCTCCTACTACAAGTAAGGACAGCACAACAGAAAATCTTGTTGTTACTAAGCAACAGCAATTTCTCAAGCAACTAGTAGTCCTTGCGTTAGAACTGCTTTTAGCTTTACCCTTAGGTTTAGCCCTCTCTCACTTCAACGTTGGTGGAATTGCCTGGATCTTCGGTGGTATTGCCTCCGGTGCGGCGATACTGCAAATTTGTCGGGTTTTTTACGACTATTCTCCTAAACCGAATCGAACTGCCAGAAAAATCGGCATGGCGCTTGTGGGCTTAAATGTTGGCTTTTCCATTGCTCACGGTAATTTAGCTGGTGCTGCGTTTGGTATTCCTGTTTTTATTTTTCTCACCTTATTCTTACTTTTGTGTGGCAGTCTAATTGGCTACATTTACTCTCATTTGAGCAATACTAATTTGTTGACAGCGATGCTGGCTACAGTTCCTGGTGGTGTAGGGCCAATGTCAGCGATCGCCGCCGATTACAATCGAAATGTTTCCCTTGTGTCATTAGTTCAAGCGCTTCGCGTCACTTGCGTAGTTTTTCTGATTCCGTTATTTATTAAGACATTTTACTCTGGTAATTTAATTTATCCACAACCACGCTCTATTACAGGTGCCTTGCTCAGTCTCGATGCATCTGGGATTGAATTACTTTTGTTGGCACTGCTTTTGTGCGGATTAGGAGTTTATTTAGCTGTTTTGTGCAAAATTCCTGCTGGCGATTTTTTTGGAGCATTACTGGTTGGAATTGCATTTAATCCTTTGCTGAATTGGTTGCATCTAATTGGTGATGTTAACTTTATTCCCCCTCCTCTAGTAAATTTACTAGGCCAAATGCTTTTGGGGATTACTATCGGTGAGTATTGGGGTGAAAAACCCGTCTTAGAGAAACGAACTATAGGATATGCATTGATGTCTGTGGCAATGACTCTCGCAACAGGAGCTATCGCTGCTATGCTTGCCATGCAACTAACATCTTGGGATTGGTTAACCTGTCTTTTGGTAACAGCACCAGGAGGATCTGCAGAGATGATTTTAGTGGCCCTGGCATTGAATCATAATGTGGAAGTTGTCACGGCAAGCCATTTAGTGCGACTTATTGCTATTAACAGTTCTTTGCCAGTTTGGCTATTTCTATTTCGTCATCTTGACAATCAAACAGAGGAACTAAGTTGAACGGTGTAAATATTTATAGTTGGGATAAGGCAGATGGGAAGAGGGTTTTAGCCTTATCTTTCTTAACATAATTGTGTTTTTTCGCCGACTTACTGATTGTAAGGTTTAAGTTTTTCTTATCTTCTATCACCTGTTTATTTTACTCCCTTATTTTTTTAATCATTTTTGTAAATTATTAGCCGCCCTCTTTTAATGCGTGAAGAGACTATTTCACTCGCTAGGAAGAGGAAATTTAATTGCATAAAAAATTTCCATTAAGAAAAGTGGACTTTACTTTCAACAAGCGCGATCGCCAGCAAATAAGGAGTCAGCCATATGCCACGAGCAATCAAAGATTCAGTCATCGTCATTACGGGTGCCTCAAGCGGAATTGGGCGTGCCACAGCATTGGAGTTTGCCAGGCAACGTGCAACTTTACTGCTGGCAGCTCGACGCGAAGCAGCTTTGCAGGAAGTTGCCCAGGAGTGCGATCGCTTGGGCGGAAAGGCTCTAGCTGTGCCAACTGATGTAACAAATGAATCAGAGGTTCAATCACTGGCACGCCGTGCAATTGAAAATTTTGGTCGCTTAGATGTTTGGGTAAATAATGCCGCCGTCAGTTTGTTTGGTCGGTTCGAGCAAGTGCCGATGGAGTCTTTTCGACGGGTAATCGATACCAATTTATTTGGTTACATTCATGGTGCGCGTGCAGCCCTACCTTATTTCCGCGAACAGGGAAGCGGTACTTTGATTAATGTTTCCTCGGTTGTAGCCATAACCGGTCAGCCATACACTAGCCCTTATACTATTAGCAAATATGCAATTCGTGGTCTTTCCGATTCCCTACGTATGGAGTTATACCTAGACAACGCACCCGACATTCATGTCTGCACTGTGTTGCCAGCCTCCATAGATACACCGATATTTCAGCACGCAGCTAACTATACCGGACGTAAAACTAAAGCACTCAGCCCTGTATACCCTGCCAAAGAAGTCGCTGAAGCGATCCTTGGATTGGCAGAAAAACCGCAGCGCGAAATCATCGTCGGACAAGCTGGTTATCTTCTTGCCCTAGAAAAAACCTTGGCACCCGATTTAGAAGAGCGGATGATGGCACGGCAAGTCGATGAGGATCACTTCCAAGACTACAAGCCAGCCATGCCAACAGATGGCAATTTGTTTGAGCCAATGCAAGATTACACAGGTATCAGTGGCAATTGGTTGGGTACTGGCGGCATCACAACGCAAGATGTTTGGGACTTGGCAAGGCGGGCTGCAAAGGTATTAGGTATACCGATTTACTAAGTTTAGTTAATTGTTAATGGCTAATAGCTAAAATATGAACCTACGCAAAGGAAGATTGGAAAGCCAGTACACGAATGTAGATGGTTTGTGGATGCATTCACGTGTATCCGTGGATGTACTTCCCCAGGATGCTCCTGTGGTGATTTTGGTGCATGGGGTGGTAGTTTCCAGCCGTTATATGATTCCTACTGCCGAGTTGCTGGCTCCCTATTACCGTGTCTATGCACCAGATTTCCCTGGTTATGGCGAAAGTGACAAGCCAAAGCACGTATTAGAGTTGCCAGAGTTGGCAGACACTTTATGCCGATGGATGGATGCGGTGAGAATTGAGCGGGCAACCATGCTCGGTAACTCCTTTGGCTGTCAAATTATTGCAGAGTTTGCCATGCGCCATAGCGATCGCCTTGAGCGAGCCGTCTTGCAGGGGCCGACAATTGATCGACACGCACGCAACTTACCCCAGCAATTGTGGCGTTTTATACTCAATTCTCCTTTAGAAGATCCTTCCCAAACTCCCATTCAAATTTATGATTACTGGCTGGCTGGCTTGCCACGCTTTGCCCGTACCGTGCAAATAGCGCTAACAGATCGGATCGAAACCAAACTTCCCTACCTGCGTGTGCCTACTCTCGTCGTGCGCGGTAAAGAAGATCCGGTTGTGTCCCAAGAGTGGACTGAGGAAGTCGTCAATCTCTTACCAGATGCTCGACTGGTTGTAATTCCAAGCGGAGGACATACCCTCAATTACAGTAAACCCTTAGAACTATCCCGTGTGACAAGAGCGTTCATCGACGCTACAGAAAAAAAGGAGAGGTTTAATGCAAACACCCTTGTTTAATCGAAATATGGCTTCTTTGGCTGCAAAATTTAGGATTGCACCGCCCTATATTGCCAACTTTGATTCCGGTTCAGCCATGCTGCGTGCCACTGCTGCTTATCTGCGGGGAGAAGATTTTCCTGGCATGGGTACAACACCACCTGCCGCAGAACCGATCGCAACTTTGATTAACAAGCTCCCCCAACAAGTTCAAGAATTCATCTACACACTGGGCAGTGCAGGCGAGGCAATTCTTCCCCAACAGTTATCAGATGTAAGTGCTGAGGTAGTCTCCCAGTGGATGGTGAGCCAATATCCCCAGCGCCAATATCCAGCAGTTGCAATTGGTTCTGCCAGTGGTGCGCTTGTTCACCTGAGCGCGGCATTGGATATGCCTTGGCTGCCACAAACCTTTATGATCCCGGTTCTGCATCCGGAGATGAATCCAGACAATCCCAAAGAGGCGATGGAGTGGGGTAGGCAAGTAGCAAAGCCTCTCCTTGATGCTAACCCAGAGTTGGTATTGCATCATATGTACGATCCCAACCAAGATCGTTTGACTTTGCGGGGTATGGATTATTTCCGCGTCAAGCGCCTGCGCCTTGGTGAAACTTACAAGCGCTTTTTGGAAAACTGTCTGCCCAGAGGTGGCACTATTTTCATTGTCGAGTGTCAGCGCACCTGGCCGACAACTCAAGTTAGCGATCGCCACATTTTCCAGTTTGGGGCGCTGGGTGGTGCAACACCAGAAGAATTTATTCACGGTAGCGATCGCGTGGCAGATTACTTGGAGCGTTACAACGTACCCAAGCGGCAATGGAATCCGCCGACACCCGATGGCGATCGCCCTGAAGCTGAATGGGGTTTTGAGCCTAGCTTGCGCAATGATATAGAAAATTTTGCTCGCGATCGCGGCTATCAAATCCGGCGGATTGTCTTTCAAGAACCAGAGCATCTCAGTCCTTTTGTCGCTGAACTTTATCGCCACTGGTACAAACAGCGCGGTATGCTTGCTAATCGTTTGCTGGTGGAATCATTTATTCTTCTGGAGCCAATGTGGGCTTTGCGTACTGGTTCCGTGCCATTTTGGATGAAGTTTAATATGCAGCCTTCCCTAGAGTGGATTGAAAATTATTTGGAAAACACCGATCCCTACGATGAAATTTACATGATCCTTTTCTCTCACGGGGTAGATGCGGTTGGCTTACCTAGCATTGAATCCTGGCGTCAGGTTTTTAGGCGAGCTCGCAAGCGCGGTGAGTTTATTGGAGTGGAAGAAGATAAATTCCCTAGAAACTTTGCCACGTTAATTCGCTACTACACAGATTTACAACGAGTTATTCCATCACGCTACCCGCTCCCCGGTTCATTAACTTTAGAGCAATTAGATCGGTTTGTTCAAGAAACGGGCGATCGCTTCCCGGTAAATTGGGAATGATATTAGTTTGCTACACAAAGATTCAACTTCTTGCACTTATTACTATAGTGAATACAAGTCAACTTCAACAGGAGGTAAAACTAAAGGAGATTTAGATGAATCAGGTTCTTAAGAGCAAAGTAGCTCTGGTGGCTGGAGCAACACGCGGGGCGGGTCGTGGCATCGCCACTGAACTGGGTGCGGCTGGTGCAATTGTTTATGTCACAGGTCGAACCACCCACGCTCATCGCTCCGAATACAACCGTTCTGAAACCATTGAACAGACAGCAGACCTAGTGAATCAAGCGGGCGGTCAGGGCATCCCTGTTCAGGTCGAGCATCTCGATCAGGCACAGGTTCAGGCTCTAGTGGCACGAATTGAGAGCGAACAAGGGCGGTTAGATATTTTGGTCAACGATATCGGCGCAGAATACCTAGTGGATTTGAACAAGCCTATTTGGGAGCTTTCTTTGGATCGGGGACTACGAATGCTGAGGTTGGCGATCGACACGCATATCATTACCAGCCACTTTGCACTGCCGCTGTTAATCAAAAATCCGGGCGGACTGGTTATCGAAATCACCGATGGCACGGCAGAATATAACGAAAAAAACTATCGACTGTCGCTGTTTTACGATCTAGCAAAAACATCGGTAATCCGCATGGCTTGGGCACTGGCGCAAGAGCTTCAACCCCATAAATGCACAGCCGTTGCATTGACTCCAGGCTGGTTGCGCTCAGAAATTATGTTGGATCACTTTGAGGTGAGCGAAGCAAACTGGCAGGATGCCACAGCAAAAGAGCCTCACTTCGTTATCTCTGAAACCCCCCGTTATATCGGTCGTGCCGTTGCCTGTCTTGCCCAAGATCCGGATGTTGCTCGCTGGAATGGTCAGTCGCTATCGAGCGGTCAACTAGCTAAGGTTTATGGCTTTACAGATCTGGATGGTTCCCAGCCTGATGCTTGGCGCTACATCCGTGAGGTTGCAGATGTTGGTAAACCTGCTGACGCAACTGGATATAGGTAGGTCATCCGCAGCACCTAGTCCTGGCGATTAGAAATCGCGGCTATACAAGCAAAGTCCGCCGACGCGGACTTACTTTAAACCCACGTAGGTGGGTTTTGTATGTGTAGCTGCGACTTCTAGTCGCCTGGTGCAAGACGGTGATGTGATAAATCACACAACGAGGGAATGAAAATATTTCTTTTTCTGTTCCCCCAACCCTATTTTCAAGACAGATATCTGAATATTCGAGGATTTAAGAGATTGAAAATATATCCTATCAGCTATTGTTGATTTTAGATGATTGCAAGGAAGCCAAAATGGTTGCCCAAATTCAAGAATTAGATGCCTCGCACTGGGTTAAAACTCGTTCATCCCTCGATCCTAACGAATCCAGCTTTCTGATTTGGACAGGTAAAATTTACGCTTTTATGCCCGGTGAAAAACGAACACTCTTGTTTAAAATGGTCGGTATGAATGTCAGTAGGTGTATTCCCACTGAAGAGAGTAGCTGGGATTTTACCTCTAGAGAACTGACTTACTATCTCAATCCCCAAACAGAGGAGATTTTACATAAGTGGGATAATCCTTGGACGGGAGAAACAGTTACGATTATGCACGTCGCCAATAGTCCAGTACAAGGCAATTTTAGGGGGAAGTTTCCGGCGCTAGTAGACGGTGATAGCACAACTTTCATGTTTGATATATTTCCTACTTATGATAATCCCCTAACAGAAGATTCTAAATTAGCTCAATACAGTCCACAATCTACTTATCAAGCTGCGGAGTTATTTAAAATCACTGTCCCCACCGCAGATTTATTTAATGAGGAAATGTCTTCAGTTTCTCAACTAAGGCTAAGTTGGGATAGGATTGGTCAATGGTTACCTTGGATGAACATGGGCGATCGCCCCGGTTATCTTATCTATAGTGCTTACGGCAGCAAAGTTAGTGGCTTTAACGAGTTACCACAACTGCTTCAAGATGAAATTAATACCCGCGTTCCTTTATATAAAAATGCTCCAAAATCCTGTTCAGATGAAGTGGAAGATATGACATCATGGCTTTACTTTCAACAAAATTTTGATGCTTACTTAGCTGGCGAAAGATTCCCACTGCCAGTTACAGAAGAAAATGAAGGAATTACCAAAAAATAAATTATTCAATAAAATGTAGGGTGGGTTAGCGAAGCATAACCCGCCATTTTTGGGAGAGTTGATGGTGCATTATGGACTATCGTCCTAACACACCCTACTACAAATTGGAGATTTTTTATGGCGATCGCTTTCCATAAATTTCTCAATACACCTCATCATGAGTGCCAATATCAATTAGCACAATCATATCCTCATCTTCATCAGGATTTGGCTGAAATGTGTAGATAATACGGCAATCATACTCAACCCAACAAGCCTACAAACCCTCTAAATTACCTTTTAACTTATGTGATTTTAAAGTAGGTGCAAATGATCGGCTGCTAGTAATTCTAAAACCTCAAAAATTATTTCTTCTAACCGGGGATTTTTACGAATAACTCGTTTAAAAGCACGCTTAAAGCTACTATCCCAAACAAGAGATCTCATTCTTCACTTAACAAATCAGCCCGCAGCTCCTCAAGAGTACCATGCTTGGCTGTACCTGTTCTAATTGCTTCCAATGTTTGTGTAGCGTTTCTATAAATTTCTTGACGCCGCTGTTCAATCCGCCTTTTAGAAATTAGTTCGAGTAGTAAATCTTGCTCTTCGGTCGAAAGAGCCTCTACATATTCAATTACTGTCTGAAAAGATACATTTTTGCTCATCGACAATGTTGATATCTTTTGAGAATTCTATACTTTTTCATCTTATACCACTATATAACAACAAGCTTAATTAGCCCGCAAAGGATTCGCTGGAACACAAAGTTATTATGCTTGGCGATTCTGAGGAGAAGTGATCGCTATAACTTGTCACTTCATCAAAACAACAAATAAAGTCAATTTCAATAAACAAAATGCCCGATCGCTTTCTCGTTTTGCCAAAATGCTTACTCAAAATGCCCGATCGCTTTCTCATTTTGGTGTTTTCCGCAAGCAAAAAGACATATTGCTTACTCAAAATGCCTGATCGCTTTCTCATTTTGGTGTTTTCCGCAAGCAAAAAGGCATATTGCTTACTCAAAATGCCCGATCGCTTTCTCATTTCAGTAATTCACGCACTCCTATAGGTGTTTTCCGCAAGCAAAAAGACATATTGCTTACTCAAAATGCTTGAATGCTTTCTTGTTTCATTAATTCACACACTCATAAGAGCGATCGCCTTCACGGGCTTTGTTTGTGAGCCAAGCCCTTCTAGTACAGCAGGTGCGTAAATAAAAACACCATTTTAAATGGTGCAAAAGCCCGGAATACAATTCTTTTGACTTCAACCTTGCGCTACTAAAGTGAAGGCGAAGGGCGCTCAACATTATAGAGAATTGGCGTAGTAACGCTGCTCAATCCACATCCGAATTTCTTCTTCAGAACCAAAACAAGCATGACTTCCAGTGACAGGATCGTAAGCGTGCCAACAAAAGGGATGACCATAACGGTCTGATTCCTGCCATACTTGTAATTCAGAACCACTAGCTATCCAATTGGCGATCGCTTGCCAACTATTTTGACAAATTGATAAAAAATTCTGTTTCTTCATAGCAAAAAATCTTGGGAAAATATACACCATCTATCTTTTATGTTCACCCAAGATTTTTAATTAGATAAGGTACAAATTAACCAAGTTTAACTAGTACAGTTTTGATAATTGCAACTGTACTAGTCGAAATTCACCCAACTGTACGATGTGAAACTAAGCAAAATCGCTTATAGTTCCAATAGTCAAGCTTTTGTAGTAATTTAGTGAGTGCCTAATTGTGAAAATTTTTTTAGATCGGCAGTCACCTCAACCTATTTATTTGCAAATTCGCGATCGCATTAGTAGTCTGATTAAATCTGGAGCACTACAATCAGGCGATCGCCTTCCCTCAATCCGTTCTCTAGCAAAGAGTTTACAAGTAAATAAACTAACTATTATTGAGGCTTATAGTGTTTTAGAAGCAGACGGTGCAATCTCTGCACGCCAGGGTTCTGGATATTTTGTCAGCACTCAAACTATTCCTTCTGCAAATCCGCAGCCAACCTTTTCCCCTACTCAAGAAGTAATTATTAAAGAGCCAGGCAGTAATTCTTTTTTTGATATGCATGTATCTGGGGTGCATGCACAGAGACAACCAGGGATGATAGATTTAAGCTTTGGTTGCCCTCGTCCTCCAAAAAATTTAACACAAATTGCTAAACGAGCGCTTAACCAAGCAGATGCACTATCCAAGTATGATCTGCCTCAAGGACAGTTAACACTACGCAGACAAATTGCTCAAATGTTGGTACATCAAGGATTAGATGTATCAACGGAAAACTTAATTGTTACTAATGGTTCTGAGCAAGCTTTGTCATTGGCAATTTATCATTTTGTGCGTCCAGGAGATTGGGTAATTGTAGAAGCTCCCACATATTTTGGAGTGATTGCCATCCTAGAAAGTTTAGGAGCAAAGATCATTGGTATTCCTATGACTCCTGAAGGAATAAATTTAGAATTATTAGAACAATATTTGTGCAGTCATCACCCGAAATTAATTTACACTATCAGTACACTACACAATCCTACAGGTTTGACAACTACCCAAGCTCACCGCCAAAAATTGCTTGCCCTAGCCGAACAATATGAATGTCCGCTTTTAGAAGATAACGCTTATGAAGGATTAAATTTTGAGCCTGTACCAGCTCCAATCAAAGCTTTAGATAAAACTAATTGGGTAACTTATGTTGGTACATTTTCTAAAACTTTAGTACCTGGGTTAAGAGTTGGTTATATGGTAGTTACAGGCGAACATTATCAAGCCATTCTTGAGCGTAAATTATTTCACGATGTTCATGTGTCCACCTTTTCTCAGGCAATAGTTAGTGAATATTTAGCATCAGGGCATTACCGCCGTCACCTCAGTCAATTGCGAACAGAAAATCTTCAAAGTCGCAATATTATGCTCCAAGCAATAGAGAATTATTTTCCGGAAGAGGCAAGATGGACTGTTCCTAAAGGAGGTTTATTTCTTTGGGTGCAATTACCAGGAGATGTTCCCATTCAAGATATCACGAAAGAAGCTTTATCACAAAATATTTTAATTTTTTGCGGTTCACCATTTTTCCCAGATAAACAAGGATACCCAGCAATGCGACTGACTTTCGCTAACTCAGCAGAGGATATCGAAAAAGGAATTTCTATTTTGGGTAACTTGCTGAAAAAATATCTTTACAGAGGACGTAAAAGTATATCTAATTATCAATCGCTTGTTAATATTAGCTAGTACGAATAAAGCAATCATAGGCTATGCTAACGCATTTTCTATCTCCTTTCTCAATCAGCGTAGGGAAGGCATTGCTCGTAACGCCAAAATAAGGTTTTGAACCAAATCTAAGCAATGCCCACCTTATTAGTGCAAGATGTTAATATACCAAGTTGGCATCAAAAGTCTTGTTATACAATTCTGGAATAGTTTTAATTCAAAATCCAAAATTTGTATTAAGCGGTGCGTTAGGCTTTAAGCCGTAACGCACCCTACTTGATATTAAACGTTATGCGATACATTCGTGCCTGCTATTTTATTTGGTATGATTAGCCCATAGTAGCCAGCAGCGATCGCTGTTAAAGCATTCAGCCAAACATTGTTACCAAAAATAGGCATTAAACCAAACATCGTTTTACCAAAGGGCAATAATCCCATAATGGCGATGATGATATAGGCGACTGCAAAAGTAGCATTGAAAAGTCGCGCACTTGTGGCGTTAGTATAAGAAGCAATTCCTAACAAACCCACGGCACAATATACAAGATTATGCAAGAAGTTAGTGGGGAAAATCCCAAATACATAGCCAAATCCGGCAGAATAGGCACCAGGAGCCATGTTAGCGGGGATATAGGATGCTGTTGTTCCTGGTAATGAAACAAAAGCTGGTATAAATCCAGCTATACCAAGAACTAGAAAGAGAATGCCAATAGTTAAAGCACAGTAACGCTCTGTCAGTTTTGCCGCGTTAATGTTTTCCATTTGATTACCCCTGATTTGTGTAAATCTCGGCTGAATCTCGGCAAATTATAGAAATAACTTTGCAACCGATTTCTTGCATCGGCTGATTGCGAGACACAATACTTCTAATTCAACTCAAATCAATTACATTTATCTCTATCAAAAGAAAGGATTAAAAATTACCAGGCAGTGTCTTTACCTATACTAATAGTTTGATATTTTGAATTATTCTCATCTTTTATTTATTAAACAAATTTAAATCAAAACTATATTTATGAAGTTGCCGCTACATCAAAAAATCTGAATAAAAGATGATTCATAAAGTAAACCTTAAACTGTAGTGCTACGCCAGTAGGGTGCGTTAAGCGCTACTTCTAATTCTCTTAAATTCTCAAATTCTTGCATAGCCGCAACACAACGGTAATAAAACGAGAACTCAGAGCGGCGGCTACTTCACAGAAGCCGCTTTGCGTCTACCGCCGAAGTGCGTTAGCTCCTCGCTCCGGGAGGCTCTGAAGTTCGGTGGGCAGAACATCTGATCGTTTTTAACCTCCCCTACTTAACTGCGCAAAAAACAAAAACCCCAACTTTTTTAACCTAGCTTGAATATATCTGCTATAACACCACTATCATCTACCAGCCTAGCCTTTGCTGGAGAGTCATAAACCACCAACAGGGAAGGTTCTCCAAACAAATCTTGAGATAAGGTTATACCCTCAGCATGATCGTCCCGATTTCCATAGGGAAAGTCTTGTACTAACTTTGGATTATGAAGGACATTTTCTTGCAAGTGAACCCCTCCTGGCAAACAGTATAGTTGCACTGGCCCATCCAAATCCATTGTTGGTCCTGCTAAGATTAACAAGTCCTCTCCATGCACGCACAAGTCTCTAATCCCTAAACCATTCAAGAATATAAAATGCTTTTTGTACTGCCTTTCCTCTTCTGAAATATTCTGTAAACTCAGCACTCCTGGTTGAGATGAATTTACTTCTATTTCCAACATTACAGCCCAACCACGCAGTACAGGGCCGCGCAATCCCACAAAAATACGGTTTTGATAGACTGTTATACCTTCAATATCAAAGCCATTATCTTTACCGGGAATTTCTGCTTTGACAAAAAAACCTAAATGAGGATCGTCTGCTAAAGCTTCCATCAGTAAGTTTCCCTGCTGCGTTACTTCTAATTTGCCAGCAGTTAACTGCACATTAGAATCTTCTGGATGAGGGCAAGATTTGTGTAACTCACCGTCAACAAGAGGAATACGAGCTAAAATATAGCGGTTTGGTTCTGATTTAACTTGTGTTAATCTCTTAATATTTTCGACATCAGATTTTTTGGATTTTGGTTTTTTGCGTTTCCAGCTATGAGAACCAACTATCCACAGATAATAACCACTGTAATCAATACCTTCAATATCAATTTCTTCCTCTTCTGGGGCGGGTAAACTGATATATTCTGCTACATGAAATTGTTTATGCTGGGCAAAATTATTATTCTCCCAGTACAGACGTTCAATAGTTGAGGTTTCATCTGATCCTAACCATAAATACTTTTGATCTGTCAGCATCACTGCCGATAAGTCTTCCCTGTGTTCTTTAAAATTATCAGTAAATGTAAGTAAAACTTGATTTAAAAAGTTTGGGTTTTGCATTTTACATGCCCTCTACTTAGATAGATTTTATATATATTTTTCGTATATTAAAATACTCAGTATTAGCTATTTTGAAATACACAAATGCCAAAATAAATTTATTGTTAAATTACTTTACAAATCAAATATTTTTTGGATTATTGCAATCTCAAAAATAAATATGACAATAATTCGCATTACTTTAAGAATACATCAATTGGTTAAAAGACACTGCGAAATTATAATCAATGCTATTATTTAATATATTCTATACAATCATTGATATTTGTCTAAGGTGTGTTAATTCCTATGACCTTAGCTAGCAACTCGAAAGTGAAAAGCAACGTAAAAAGTTTAGGATACTATGCGTATTCAGCAATCCAAAAACACTTTAAAAAAACTTTGAAATGGGAAACAGAAGTAAAAAAAGATAAAGATCCAGAAGCGCTGCATCAAATGCGAGTAGGTATACGTCGCCTGCGAACTGCTGTCAGTAGGTTTGATCAAGCGTTAAATTTGCCGAAGTTAGTTAGCGATAAAAACCTCGGTAAAATTGCACGTCGTCTTGGCAATTTGCGAGACTTAGATGTGCTAAAAGAAACTTTAGAAAATCTCGTTCAACCAGATTTACCGAAAAAAGAACGGCAATCTCTACAAACAGCTTTCGATGCCTTGGAAAAACAGCGTGAAAAAGCACTGCAAGATGTGCGAACAACATTTAAAGATGAGCGTTATAAATCAATAAAACAAAGCTTACAAGATTGGTTGGATGAACCTAGTTATCAACCACTAGCATCTCTACCGATGCAGGAAGTTTTACCAGATTTACTTTTGCCAGAGATCAGTAGTTTCTTGCTGCATCCAGGTTGGTTAGTCGGAATTCAAGTGGAAAATTCAGGAGTAATTACCTCACAAGACTGGGAAGCAGAAACAATAGAACAAGAATTAACAACCAATGGCAAGCTTCTTCATAGTTTGCGTAAACAAACTAAACGCCTGCGGTACCAAATGGAGTTATTTAGCGACTTATATGGTGAATCTTACACAAATTATGTTGCCCAAGTCAAAAATATCCAAGATATTTTGGGATCTATGCAAGATAGCGTAGTTTTAAGTGAGTGGTTTGTGGATGTTTTCAAATGCGAACTTCACACTCAACTTCCTACTTTGGCTAATGTATTAGCCCAAAATCGCTATCGAATGTGGCAACAGTGGCAACCCCTGCAAGAGCAATATCTAAAAACTGAAACCAAACAAGAATTGCGTTTAACAGTACTTCAGCCTCTCAAAGACTAAATTCCTGGTTCAACCAAGCGGGTAGTGGGGCGGCTCTGATATAAGTCTTGCACAACTTGTACAGCACAGGCTACAGTTACAAGTCCAATGACTGCAACAGGTGATAAACCTTTACCAAAAATAGCGATCGCCATTACAGCAATAGTTGTTCCGAGTCTATATTCAGAGCGAATTTTACAGTAGCGAATAACGCCAACGCGGTGGAGAATACCTAAAGCTAGGTAACATAAACCTACAGAGCCGCAGAGCAACCATCGTGTTGTATCGGCTAGCGGTACTGTTTGCTTACTCATCAAAACTTCTTCTACACCAACTCCTGCCGCCGCGATACCAATGACTAAAGGTAAATGGGTATATAGCCAGATTGCAACTGTACTAATTTTTCCTTCTGCCCGTGCTGTTTGAATCGGTGTGCCACCAAGATTATCAAAATAAACCCACCACAAGCTAAAAGCGATACATAGACCGAATATAGCAGCAATTACGCTCAAAACATCCCATTTCTGCTGAGAAACACCATCAACCACAGCAATAATTGCTTCACCTAAAACAATGATCGTAAATAGCCCAAAACGTTCTGGTAGATGGGAAGCGTGGGGTAGTAGTTTAAGCTGAAACTTTGTTGCTGTAAAAGGTGTTACCAAATCAACAATAATTCCCACTCCCCAGAGGACAAAACGCCAAGGTGGGCTGATAAATGCAGATACTAGCCATACTATGGCAGCAATAGTAAAACCCGTGGCATAACGTGTTGTGAGGGGACGCGCTGCGGGAATGTGTATACCAGCACGGATGTATTCTACAATCAGTACAGCTCGACCAAGAGCATAGGCAAGGGCAAAGCCAGTAGCACTTTCACCCAAACCGTAGTGGATATTAACAGCCAACGCTGCTGCTGTCAGCATTTGTAAAGCAACCAGCAAACGCCGTCCGATATCGTCGCTATCAAAGCGATTAGCATACATAGTAGTGCCAATCCACGACCACCACACGGGTATAAACAGAAAAACAAAACCTAGAAATCCTGATAGTGAAACATTTTCTTTGAGATTATGGGCGAGTTGAGAAACCGCAACCACAAACACCAAATCATAAAACAGTTCTAGCCAAGTGGCGTGTCGATGTTCTTCGCCGTCTTCACTGGTACGTAAGCGTGGAGGTTGCAAAAAATTTGTCATAGTAGTTGATTACTCATTGCTTTTTACCATTAGCCATTAACCAGACACGATTATCCGCCACATACTTGCTCCTAGCCCAATAGCTGCAAGATGTTGCCATAGCAGCACACGCAACGGTTGCCGAGCAATTTTTTGTGTTAGTAATACAGATAGCAGAACAGAGAAAATTAAGGTAGCCCCCTGTAAAAAAGCAATGACGGCAGGGTGCGCCACTACAACTGGCAATTGTTCGCCATTCAAGCCAAATGTTGCAAAAAACACTGGTAATATCTGCCCTCCTTCTCCTAAGCCCAAGCGCAGATAATGAGCCAAGTTACCTCCTAGTACCAATGGCAAATAACCATAAGCTAGCTCTATAAAAGCTCGCGGTTTGATCCGATTTGGGATTTTAACCGCATTCACAGAAGAGATGTAATTATTTAACCAGCAATAAACCTTTATCAATCCATATCCCAGAAAAGGAATAGTCACGGGAATAATTAAAGCCAGTAGAGATAATCCCAAATGCGGCAAAAACTGAGTTAAATCTATTTGTATTCCCAGCCAAGATTGTAACTCCGGCAGACGATGCAAATATACTCCACCCATCAGTAAAAACAACAGTGCCACTTCATAACTGCGAGGTATGTGAGTTGTCCATAATTCAATACCAGGAGGACGTAAATTAAACTCGACGGAACGATGGGGACAAGCCTTCAGACAAGTCATACATAATACGCAGTCTCTATTATCTTCTAGCTGTGCTGGGTGAGAGTATAAGGGACAACCGTCAGTTTCCATTCCCTCACCTTTCTGCGGGCCTCCTTTATAACATTGATATGTAGTACAAGTAGCAGAACAAATACCTTGTTGCGCTCGTAGTTCCGTCATTGAAAGTTTGGCATATAAACCGTTCATGCCGCCGATGGGGCAAAGATAACGACACCAAAATCGCCTCTCAAAAATGGCAGAGAAAATCATTGCCCCTGCTGTAATTAACAACAATAAACAAGCTGAAAGATAAGCTGTATTTTCTAAGTGCCAGAGTTCTTCCCATAAGAAAATTAGGGTAAACATCCCAAATAAAAACCATCCACCCCATTTTTCAGCTTTCTCTCTTGGCCAGCGCTTAAGTTTTATAGGCAACAACCATGTCGATAATTTCTGCGTGATTTCACCGTAAATCATGAACGGACAAACGGCACACCAGATCCTGCCCAGAAAAGGAAACAGGAGAAGAAATACAGGCCACCACCAAGCCCAAAATAGATTTAAAGCAAAATTACGATCGCGTGTTTGTGGCCCTACAAATAATACCGCAACAATAAAGGCAAAACCAGCAACAGTAAACCCATAATTAATGCGATCAGGCCACCACGAACTGCGCAGAAACTTCCGCAAACCAGGATAGGCATTTAAAAGATTCACCCGAAATCGCTTTTTCTTTGTTTCTGCTGCCCAGAAAATTTCTTCTGTTAACTCTTGTGCCTCCCCTGCTTGGACAATTGCTCGTTCCACCAAGTTTTGTAACTCTTTGATATTGCCAGGAAAATCATAGGACTGTAGACGGCGTAAAGCTTCTGGAGTAATATGCGGTTTGGCAATACCTCTAGCGCGAGTGTAAAGACTGATATAATATTCGACTTGAGCATTAGTATCGGCTTTCCGTACCCGTAGCGGCGGTACTTTAATAATTCGACCAACACAGCGTTCAATTTGGGGTTGAGCTTTTTCTGCAACTATCACAATGCGGGCGCAACTGGTGCGGGGTTCGCTGGGTGAATCACCTGAACGAGTTACGGGAATATACGTATTATCTTGTAATAGTTTTTTGACTTGGGGCAGCAACTCAGGCGGAATTTCTTGGATATTGTTGAGAACAAGAGTCCCTTCCCCCAACCATTCCAAAAGTCCGGGTTTGCCGCCAGCACGCCCAAATAATTCAGCCCCACTAGTTTGGAGAATGCCGCAGTTAATTTTGACAATTGGTTCTCGCCGTTGTTTAGAACCAAAATGAATCAGAGCAGCAATATTGTCTTTTTCTAATCCCGGTTCACCGAAAATCAAAACTGACTTGCGATCGCTTGCTGCTTCCCGAATTTGTTCGCGCAAACGCACCGCATAGCGACTTGTCCCTACAATACCTCGTTGCGCCTTTGTGACTAAATAAGGACGTAATGCCAAAGAGCGTTCTTGCTCGTAGCTAAAAGCAGATGCTAGCTGTGCCAATTCCTGTGCTAACATCCGCGACACAACTTGAGCAATTTCTGGGTATTGATTGATTACTTCTCGAAATTGAGCAGCAGGCACAACCCAAAAGCGACATTCTGTAATAGTAGTAATTGTGCGCTGAGGCAACTCATCCAACAGTATTTCTTGTAAGTGAATGATAGAACCGGGGAGAAAACCAACAGCTAAACTTGGGTTATTTTTATTACTGCTATTGCTTTCGAGCTGACCTTCCAACAGAATATAAAGTGCTTCTGGAGGAGTACCCTCAGTAGCAATATTGTGGTTTGCTGGAAAAACTTTTTCTTCGAGGATTTGAGCGATCGCACTTAAAGGTTCAGGTGAGAGAATTCCTAAAGCTGTGCGTTCTTGTAGCCATATCACTGTCTGTTGTGATGTCATCGTGGCTGTTCCCCTCTCAGCACTGCTGTATACAAAGAATTATCTCGTTGACAAGGCCTTTGAGCAAGAAAGAGGTAAAGTGGGCATTACTCAAAATATTGAAATCTCTGTCTACGAAAATTACAGTCATGCCCTCCCTACGGACTTTATAAATGGCAGATTTTTTGTTGGGGAGAGCGTCGTACCAAAAAATTAGCTTTCAATTCGGATGTTGCTGTGTGAAGTAGGAAAGTTCTTGTTTCAATTGAGAAATTTCTTGTTCCACATGAGAACGTTCTCGTTTCAAGTGATAAAATTCTCATTTAAATTAATAGAGAAGAGGGAAGTGTGACAACAGGAGAGTTGATTTAGACAACCTCAACCAACCACAAGCTGTCAAGTTTACCTTTCATAACAATATTTAAGAATAAATTTATATTTCCGAGAAAACATTTAGATAAGAATATTACTTAATGTCAGGGTAAGCTGTGGCTCTAAATTATGATCGAGTTACAATCGATATAAGCCACTACAAGCAACAATCCTGACTATTTTTGTGTCTGGAAATAGTGTCGAGAGATGTGTATTGAAAAATATGTGGTTTTGTACATTTCTTTACTAAATGTAAAAATTACTATATTTTTCAACTCTTAAGAATTTTGTTAGAAACAAAATAAGAAAATCTATCTATAGATAGATGAAAGAGTAACGTTAGTGATTTACTGCACGTAACCGCAGTTGTCTAGACACAAAGCACCCTAGACAAAATGTGGAAGGTAGTAAAGAACTGAATTTAGTCTCTGACCATTGTATTGCATTCAGATCCCAGCCCCAAGTATTAGGTTTTATTCAGTCATGTTAGACTTGTCCGTCTATAGCTCTCAAAAAAACCAGCAACTGATCAACTCTACCGATTGGAACGTTCTAGAGACAGAATTTGATCCCTCTAGGTTACATCATCAAGAAACAGTTTTCACCCTCGGCAATGGGTATTTAGGAACACGAGGCACTTTCGAGGAAGGTTATCCTCATGATTCTCCAGCAACCATCATTCATGGAGTTTATGATGATGTGGCGATCGCTACTACTGAACTAGTTAACTGCCCCAGCTGGCTACCGTTTGTGGTGAAAGTAGCAGGAGAGCGCTTTCGCATGGACAGTGGAGAAATCCTGCACTACGAACGTCGCCTCGATTTGCGTTTAGGTATAGTCAGCCGAGATGTGCGGTGGCGCAGTCCCTCAGGACATACTGTAGAATTTCATTTTGAGCGGTTTGCTAGTCTAGCAAATCAACATTGTTTGGCAATCAGATGTCAAATTACATCTGTAGATTTTGAGGGCGAAATTGAGGTTGAAGTTGGATTTCATCCTGAGCCACGCACTCAAGCTGTAAAACATTGGCAAACTTTGAAGCAAGGTGGCTTAGATAATCTGATCTGGCTGCACAGTCAAACTCTCCATTCTGCTATCGAACTTGGCATGGCAGCTAAGTTGATAGTAGAAGGAGAAGAAGTTGCATCGGTACACGTAAATCAGGTTAAAGATTATAGCCCGACGCTAGTAACAACTTTGCAAGTAGAACCAGAAAAGACTGTTACTCTAGAAAAGATTGTTACTCTCTACACCTCACGGGAAATACCAACTCCTGCCGAAGCAGCGTTAATTCGACTCGTCGCTGCACCCAGCTATTCAACCTTGTTAGCAGCGCACATTGCTGCATGGGAGAGGGTTTGGCAAGATAGCGATGTGGTCATAGAAGGCGATCGCTTCTCGCAGTTGAGCATCCGCTACAATCTGTTTCAGCTACTTGCGGTTGCACCCCGTTATGACGATAGAGTTAGTATTCCTCCCAAAACCCTTTCCGGTTTTGCTTATAGCGGACATATCTTTTGGGACACGGAAATTTTTATTCTGCCTTTGTTGATCCACACTCAGCCTGCCTTAGCGCGTAACTTACTTACCTATCGCTACCACACTTTACGGGGAGCGCGACGCAAAGCCCAAGAAATGGGATACAGAGGAGCAATGTATGCTTGGGAAAGTGCCAGCACTGGTGATGAAGTGACTCCCAGGTGGGTACCAGGGCCAAATGGCGAACAAGTCCGGATCTGGTGCGGCGATATTGAGGTACACATTAATACTGATGTGGCTTATGCTGCTTGGCAATACTGGCAAACCACAGGTGATGATGAATGGATGCGCGACTGTGGCGCGGAAATAATTTTAGATACGGCAGTGTTCTGGGAAAGTCGGGTAGAGTGGAACCAGCAGCGCCATTGTTATGACATTCGCGATACAATCGGCCCTGATGAAAACCACGATCGCGTAGACAATAATGCCTTTACCAATGTAATGGTGCAGTGGCACTTGCAAACTGCTTTGGCATTGTGGGATTGGCTAGTGAAGTCCTATCCCGACACTTCAGTACAATTGGCACAAAAGCTTTACTTGCAGCCAGAACAGCTCGAACTGTGGGGTGACATTGCCAATCATCTCTACATAAATCAAGATTTGGTAACTGGTTTGATTGAGCAGTTTGAAGGCTTCTTTAATTTAGAAGATGTTAATTTAGCTGACTACGAACCCCGTACCAAATCAATGCAAGGTTTGCTAGGAGTAGAAGCCACCAGCCAAAAGCAGATTCTTAAGCAGCCGGATGTGTTGATGCTAATGTATCTGTTGCGCGATCGCTTCGACCGTAAAACCCTAAAAACCAATTGGGATTATTACAGCCCCCGTACCGATCATAGCTATGGTTCCTCTCTCGGCCCTGCAATTCACGCTATTTTGGCTTGCGATCTCAATCAGCCAGCCGAAGCCTACACCCACTTTATGCGGGCAGCAATGGTAGATTTAGCGGACGTGCGTCGTAACGCCCACGAAGGAATCCACGCCGCTAGTGCTGGGGGAGTGTGGCAAGCAATCATCTTCGGCTTTGCTGGTGTACGGTTGACAAACTTTGGCCCCATAGCATGTCCAAATCTTCCTCCCAACTGGACGCGCCTAAAATTCCGACTCAAATGGCGCAACGAATGGCATGAGTTTGATTTGACTGCGTAATCGCACTGGATGCTAAGAGGCGGAGAGCGGGAGAGGGGACAATGGGGGAGATGGCGAAGATAGGGAAGATGGGGGAGAATTACTCTGATTGCTTCCTTACCTCCCTCACCTCCTTATCCCCTTGTCTGTTTCAAAACCACCCTTCCTGTTCCAAAGTCTCAATCAACTGCAATCCACGCGGATCGCCTACTCCTAGAATTGCTGTTTTAGCATCTTCTCGCACGCCCAAATCTTGATCTTCGGCAAAGGCTTGAATCAAAGCATCAACGGCAGTCGCATAGACAACGTTAGAAGGTAGTTCGCGACATAATTGTCCGATCGCCCAAGCACTATTACTCCGAACTGCTGCGATCGGATCTTGCACCAAGGCTTCAATTAACGGTGGTATTGCTTTGACAACAACTTCATAACCCACTTCTGCCATTTGTGCCAAGGAACTAGCAGCCCACAAGCGTACTGCCGGAATGTCGGTTCTCAAAGCATCTGCTAGAGGTGCTAAACAACGGCGATCACGGCAGTTACCCAATGCCCAAACAACTCCTTTGCGCACATATCCATTCCAGTCTCGTTCCAATTGGGCAATCAATGGTTCAACTGCATCTGGGCTGGGATTACGTCCGAGTCCATAAGCTGCACTTACCCGCACTAAGGGACAAGTATCAGTTAAGAGGCGAATCAGATGGGGAATAGCACGTTCATCTTCTATGTCGCAGAAAGCACGCGCTGCTAGCATCCTCTGCTGTGGCTGAGAATGCTCTAAGAGCGGTAGCATTTCCTCTGGATCGGGTTTTGGCACTTCTGACTCTGCGGTCAGTGGCTCCATTTGATCTAAAGGGCTTTCTAGCTCCGCTTCAGCATCGAGTAGGCTCAGGTCATCTTCGTCGTACATACATCAAAAGTACCATTACCTACTGCCACTTACCATACCATTTTTAATTTTGGATCGTGGCAGTAAAAATTACTTAACAAAGGGTGTAAGGGTTTAAGGGGGTGAGGGTTTAAGGGTTTAGGGTTACAAGGGAAATGATTTTTGAAAATTGATTCTACACTTCCATGCCCTTGATGGAAATCATGCTGGAAGTATACAACACCTATATTTTTGGATACAGAGGTTTTAACATCCAAAAAGATTGGGTTTGATAACCCAACTGATTATAAAGATTTAAGGCAGCTTGATTGGATGGAAAAACTTGTAAGCCAATTTGGCGATCGCCTCTTTTTTTTGCCCATGCTTCTGCATACTGCATCAAAGCTGTGCCGATACCTCGTCGCCGATACTCTGGTACAACATAAATTAAAAAGATATGAGCGTGGCGATCGCCACTCACTTGATCAATGGCATTTCCCATCCACAAGCAACCAACAGGAGAAGTGGAGGAGTGGAAAGGTGAAAATTTCTCCGCATCCCCGCGTCTGGGCGTCTCCGTGTCTTCTTCCCCTTGCCCCCCCTCTTCCTCTACCCACCACAATGGGGTGTTGTCAGAGAAATATTGTTTAACCGTTTGCGCCAGATGGGAAAAATCCTGAGTAGGAAACATATCCTGGTAAGTCAGGTGCATAAACCTGATTAGCATTGCCCGATCAATAATAGAACCACGCTTAATGCTGTACCCCGGTAGTAGTTCCTCAGCCAAAGTAGTATTTACGCTCACTGGTATTGTTTATGCCGACATTAGGAAATTAGAGGAGCAGAAGATGATACGGTTACAGACATAGAGAAAAAACTCTCTTCATCTCTCAACACCAGTTTGTACCCTGCGGGTAGCCGCCCGGAGGGTGTATACAATTCGGGCTTGCTCAGGTGGCTGAGTCCTCCCCCTATTCCCCCATCTTCAATCGGTGCGGGTGCTGCCATATCTGAAGGCAAAAATATGCGAGCGCTGACTGCCACCAAGGCAATTAGAAATATTACCACTACAAGTAGTGGTGCAATATACTGACGAAAGATAGCCATGTTGAATGCAAGGTGAGCTTTCTAAGAATTAGTTAAAGATTTGTTAATTTAACTGGAATATATTTTAGCGGTGTTCGGGGGGCAATGTGAAGAAAACTAAATGCCAAGGTCGGCTAACGCCGGCAGCAGCAAAATTGAAAATTTTTCTGCCCGTGCCGCAACCGCCACGAGTGTGATCGCTAACCTTGGCATCAGTTAAAGTCCCTTTCCTAATTTTTCGCTTTTGTTCCTAGTTCCCAGTCACCAGTCCCTAGCCCCTTTACTTTATTATTTGCGATCGCCTAACTCACGTTCTACATCAGCAATCACTCTTTCCCAGTACCAACTTTCTGGCATACCAGGATTATCCAGCTTTGCCTGCTCTATTAAACGTTCTGCCATAGTAGCATCACCATCTAACTTCGCAATTAGTTTGTTTCTCAGACGACTATCAACTATCCGTTGATTCGCAGTAATTTTAGTTACTCGCTGTGATGAGCGAGATTGTTGTCTGCGTAATTCCCAAAATAAAACGTAATAAAGCGTACCAAAAATTAAAATTAGGCTAAATGTTCCCAAGAAAGTTAAGAGGTTAAGTGCCAGATATCCCAAAACTAATTGGGAAAGAACATAGCCAAGCAAGAGTCCAGTGAATAATAGAATAGTTGTAGCAACAACAATAATTAGTTTCTGCCCCATATATCATCTTCCTCATCGTCAAGTCCTGGTCTCTTAATTGCTACTGGTTTAGGGTTCCAGGGGGCAAAGATAGGCAAAAGCAGTAACCCCGGCACCGCAGCGACGATAGTGATTAGGAAAAACAAAGGCCAACCCGTGCTTTGGGCAATCGATCCGGCTGGAGCAGCGAGGATGTCGCGGCTGACAGCCATCAAGCTAGAGAGCAATGCATACTGAGTTGCAGAAAAACGTTGGTTGCACAAACTCATCAAAAATGCCACAAACGCAGCTGTTCCTAAACCACCACAAAAGTTTTCGATGTTAATGGTAAGCACCAGTAATTGATAGTTTTTAGCGAATTGAGGTTGGGCTAGTACAAAGTAAGCAATGTTACTCAAGGCTTGCAGCGCACCAAAAACCCAAAGTGAGCGATTGATACCAATTTTACTCAAAATGGCACCACCTGCCAGAGCGCCTACAATAGTAGCAATTAATCCCATTCCTACCTGTATTGCCCCGATATCAGTTTTGGTAAAACCGATAGTTAGTAAGAAGGGAGTAGCCATATTGCTCAGTAAGGCATCACCTAGTTTATAAAGGGTGATAAACAATAGAACCAATAAGCCTGAGATGATACCTCTGCGCTGGAAAAATTCCCCAAAGGGTAAGATTACAGCTTCGGCTAAAGAAGTGGGAGGAGTAATTTCTTTTGGTTCTGGTGCAAATAGGCTACCAACAATACCAATTATCATCACACCTGCCATCAATAAGTACACTGTAGACCAAGGTATGCGATCGGCAAGTATTAGCGCCAAAGCACCTGCTACTAATAAAGCTATTCGATAACCAAGAATAAAAACTGCTGCACCCGCCCCCATTTCTAATTCCGTCAAAACATCTGTGCGATAAGCATCAGAGGCGATATCTTGAGTTGCACTCAAAAAAGCAATGACTATGGCGTTGATGGCTAAAAGCTGTAAGGCTTGTTTAGGTTGTTGGAAAGCCATGAAGGCGATCGCTATAATCAAGGCAATCTGCGTGATGAGCAACCAACCCCGTCGCCGCCCTAAAAATGGGAGAGTAAACCGATCAAGAAATGGTGACCACAGAAACTTCAATGAATAAGGTAAACTAGCAAGGCTAAACCAGCCAATAGCCGCCAAATCAACTTTTTCTACGGTCATCCAAGCCTTAAGGGTATTACCGATTAACAATAAAGGTAAACCTGATGCAAAACCTAGTAATAACAAAGCCGCCATCTTGCGGCTCTCAAATACTTTTAGCAGTGATGGAATTGGTTTCACAGCTTTGAAATTCCGTAAGGATCTAGTTAATACATATCAAGAATTACAATAAAAAGTTTTTTTGAGTTATAAGACTTATGTATATTTTGTATATTTATCTGACTGGAGATTGAAATATATTGCCATAGCCAGTGTGTTATTTACTGCCAATTTGCCTATCTTGAAAATAGGTGCTAGGAGCTAGGGGCTAGGGACTAGACAGAGAAATTTTTGGTTCCTACAGCCCTAGTAGTTCCTTAACTTTCATTAAGCAGCTATTCTGTTCCCTGTAACCTGTCACCTGTTCCCTTTTTCAAATTCGATAAACTTGATGCCCTTTAATTTCTACCCCGTGTTCTTTGAGGTATTTTGCCCAACCTTCGCGAGTGCCAATATCGCTTTTTTGCTTCAATAATCCTAGTTCCTGTTCTTTTTGGGTAAGTTGAGCAAATTCTTTGTAGAGAGAATAATCAGGAGTCACAAATGTTTCTTTACGATGCAAGATGGGCGGATTTGCTCTATTTTCATAATCTCTATGGGTTATACTTAGAGTCTTTAAGTCAATAGTAATACTTGCTTTTAATGCCGGATGGGGTTCAGTATCAAAATCTGGGTAAAACAGGTAAGATATTTGCGGTTCATCTGTATAAAATTTTATAATTGTCGCTCCATCAACTCGCCCGATAGTACGGCTAGCGCAGCCTTCATAAATTCTTAGTAAGGGTTCGAGTTCAGATAGTGCAGAAACATGAACGTATAAAGCGCCACGTGTATGTTTGCCAATTTTGCTTTTGTTGCAAGCAGCTTTGACTATATTTGGTTTGCCTAAGCTAAACAGCTTGGTGTCAGCGACTTGGCAAGCTTCTTCGTAACTACCAAAAAAAGCTTTGATGTCGTAACGCATTTCTGGTGCTAATTTTTGCCAAGCAGGACGAACTTCAAAATGGGTGAGAGCGAGATATACTTGAATGTCAAGAGAACGACGGTAGGCGATCGCATCCCATTCTGTTTCGTCAGTTACTTGCAAAACTACACTAAAGGCACGTCGGAAACTACCAAATTCTTTCAATAATTCTTGTTCGTTTGCCAATTCACCTTTCATGGGTAATCTACCACGTTTTGTATAAAAAGCCATCAATGGTTGCAGTACATCTTGGTAGTCTTCAAACCGCTTTACAGGAATGCGGATTCGTGGCGTCGAAGTTTTCGAGAAAAAGCGTATCGCCTTATAAGCTTCTTTCTCAGCTTCATCTCGAAAGACAAAGTATACCCCCAGCGCTACAGGTACAGCGTCTACGTTTAGTGTTTCATCAATGTATTTTTTGAGTTCTTCTTGTTGGTAATATTTCTGAAAAGTATTGTGGCGAGTCACAACACCATCACCATAAGGTATAAGATTGCGGCTAGGAGCATTAATCAGCACTTGAGCAGCGACAATTAAAACTTTGCGCGTCAGTTGCCAAGCTGCCAGTAGAGCTTGACAGCGCTCTTTAGGATCTTCAATCACGTTGAGAATGTACCCCAAGTTAACCACATCACTAACAATGCGATCGCGATCGGGATAGTAGTAAGGATCCCAGCCTGCACTCCTATAACCTAAATTCGCTACTCGCTCTACATCACCGCCGTAACCACAGCCGTAGTCAAAAAACGTGGTATCTTTATTTAAAATTGCCCATTCTATAGCCAATCGCACTGGCCGGGATAAATCAGTGCGAACAATTGCGGCTCTGTGGCGCTCAATTTCTATATAGCTCTCAGCCATAAGAGCATAGGAATTTGCTAGTGGATAGTAGATAGTAGTTAGTAGTTATACCGTTTCGATATGAAGATGCATATTATTAAGCCTGCCTCCGCAGGCTTTGTTCGTATAGCCGTAGACGCCGGAGGCGTCTTCCCGTAAGGGTGGCAGCGCGCCCTTGGAAGTTCCCCGGAGCTTTCGGAGTCTTCGGCTCCGCTCCGTTGTAGCGACTGCCGTCCAGGCTTACAGTCTGAGGGCGTTAATTGCTACTAACCACTAACCATAATTTCAATTTTTGGCCGCTAATTCAATCAAATCTTCAATTTTCTTGATATTTGGATCGCCTGCTAAATATCCAATGCCACGATGTAAATGCAGGCGAAATTGTGTCACCAGGGTTTCTATATCGGTACCGAGATTGTCATTGTGGCAGCGCTGTTTAAGTGCCAGAAGCAAAATGTCGGACATTTCGCCACCAAAAACACGCCAACTCATTTCGACGTTGCTATGGTGAGAAATTGGCACCGGAGAGGGTGGTGTTGGTTCGGCAAGGGAACGACAAAATGCCCAACGACATAATATATTCCATTGGTCAATTTTGGTGATGCGTTTGAGTCTGATCAGTTGTTCTTTAGCTGTTTGGGATAAGCGAATTCTCTCGATCGGAGTTTCCATGAATAGAATGAGAACGCAGAACTTAGAATTCATAATACCCTGCGGGAATTCGCCCAGAGGGCGTCTACAGAATTAATAAATTGGGATGGGCAATGCCCACCCACACTTTAATTTGTCATCGTTTGTTAATCGATATCAAATTTATCCAAAAGTCTCTTTCCATAAATAACTGCGGCAATAGTAATAATATCTTTCTGAATACGGTAAATCATTCGGTAAGTAAATACCGAATATTCTCTGATATTATCATCGCCAAACTCTGGCACAGGTTGACCGGAAAATGGAGATTTACTGACGTGAATAGTTGCATCAAGTATTTTCTTGACTACTGCCGCAGCATAGGAAGCCGAGTCACGAGCTATATATATGGCAATTGCTTCTACATCTTCCAATGCTTTAGGGGACCACACTACTTTATAAGCCATTTGTTCAATCGTTCTTCGGCCTCATTTTGAGTTCTTGTTCCTTGGTGTTCGACTACTTCTAAACCGCGACGAACTGTTTCAATCACATATAAATGATATTGCACATCTTCTATGGAACAATTATCAGGCAATTGGTTCAAAAGAGATTGTATCTTTTGTTTTGCACTACTCATAAATCTAATTTTTTAGTTAATTTATATTGCAATTATGTCAGGTGGGCAATACCCACCCCACAACTTGTTAAAAAATCTTGAAGTTGGCGATCGCTTCCTTCATCTTACCCAAAACTTCGTCAATAGGTATAGTCCCCAATTCCCCATTTGCACGAGTACGGATGCTCAAAGAATTTGTTTCCACTTCCTTTGCTCCTACTACTGCCATGACGGGGATCTTCTCTTTCTCGGCATTGCGAATCAGTTTACCCAGGCGATCGCCACTAGTATCCACCTCAGCACGAATACCCTGTGCTGTCATTTTTGCCGCCACTTGTTTGGCGAAATCCAACTGCACTTCACTCACTGGCAGCAATCTGATTTGTACTGGCGCTAACCACAAGGGGAAATCCCCTGCATACTCTTCGATTAAGATACCGATGAGTCTTTCTAAGGAACCAAAAGGCGCACGATGGATCATCACCGGGCGTTTGCGAGAACCATCTTCGGCAACATACTCCAAATCAAATCTTTCTGGCAAGTTGTAATCAACCTGCACAGTTCCCAATTGCCATTCTCTGTCTAAAGCATCGCGGACAATAAAATCTAATTTGGGGCCATAGAACGCAGCTTCACCGATACCCTCAAAGTGATTCATGCCCAAAGTTTCCACTGCTCGCCGAATCGCACTTTCAGCTTTGTCCCAAGCGTCATCGGAACCAATATACTTATCACTGGTTGGATCGCGGAAACTCAGTCTTGCCTTAAAGTTTTGATCTAATTTCAGAATCTTAATAACTGACAAGATTAAGTCCACCACGTTAAGGAATTCGCTATCAAGCTGTTCTGGGGTGACAAATATATGAGCATCATCTTGAGTAAAACCCCGTACTCGCGTTAATCCACCCAATTCTCCTGATTGTTCATAGCGGTAAACAGTGCCAAATTCTGCGAAGCGTATTGGTAGTTCTCGGTAAGAACGCAACTCACTCTTATATATTTGAATGTGGAAGGGACAATTCATGGCTTTGAGCACAAAACCTTGTTCGTGTGCCGCTGCTTCCTCATTTTCTGCCATCATTGGGAACAAGTCTTCTTTGTACTTCTGCCAATGTCCAGAAGCTTTAAATAAATCCACTCTGCCAATATGCGGTGTTACCACTGGTAAATAACCACGTTTGAGCTGCTCTTGTTTGAGAAAGTCTTCTAGAAGACTCCGCAATAAAGTTCCTTTTGGTGTCCACAGTGGCAACCCTGGCCCCACTAAGTCAGAAAATACAAATAATCCCAGTTCTTTACCAAGTTTGCGGTGATCGCGTCGCTGTGCTTCTTCTTTACGCCGTTTATATTCTGCTAATTGTTCTGGCGTTTCCCAAGCAGTACCGTAGATGCGTTGCAATTGTGCTTTAGTTTCATCCCCACGCCAGTAAGCACCTGCTAGAGTTTCTAACTCAATCGCTTTCGGGTTTAATTCTTTAGTGTTGTCCACGTGGGGGCCAGCACACAAATCCCACCATTCATTCCCCAAATGGTAGATTGTAATTGGTTCTTCTTTAATATCTGCTAGAATTTCTAACTTATAAGTTTCCTTAATTTCTTTAATTCGCCGTTCCGCTTCTTCGCGGCTAACTTCTTCCCGAATGACTGGTAGTTTCCGATTAATGATCTTATCCATCTCTTTTTTAATGGCTTTGAGATCCTTTTCGGTAAACGGCTCTGGATGATCAAAATCATAGTAAAAGCCGTTTTCTATCCACGGGCCAATTGTAACTTGCGCCTTGGGAAACAGCTTTTGTACTGCCATCGCCATGACGTGAGATGTGGTGTGGCGAATTTTCTTTAAGTTTTCCGATTCGCTTGTACGTGGCAGATGAATTTTTTGCTCTGGTTGTTCTAATTGACTTAAATCTTGGGAAGGCGACATTGGCTGCTGATCCATTGGCGACGTAGTTGCTTAATTGTTATTTCTTCGACTGAATATATATTAACGACCATGATGTCGTACGATTCGCCACTAGTCACAACATTTAGTCTGGATTTTCCTACAGTTTCACAAAATGTTCACATACTCTGCCCAAGGTTTAGTGCCAAAGCTGTTATGGCTATATAAAATACTAATAGTGTATCTTAAAATACATTTTTTAGATTCTGCTGTAAATTCAGTAGTTACTAAATGTTAAGAATCTTAAATGGCGTTAATATTAATAAGAAACTTGGAAATATGCTTGTCAATTATGCAAGACTCAAATTTATCGGAACCTGAATTGCTAAAAACAATTTTGCAACCACTGCTAGAGGATTTTCAGTATTGGTTTGGGCGATCGCGTACCTTGCTGGAAACAGAGCAGCTAGATTTTTTAGGTGCTCAGGAGCAATCAGTTTTATTAGAGCGAGTCAAGCAAGCACAAGAAGAAGTGAATACAGCAAAGATGCTATTTAATGCAACACAAGGACAAGTAGGGATAGATATGGCAACCTTAATGCCTTGGCATCAGTTGCTATCAGAATGCTGGAAAGTAGCAATGCAATACCGAACACAGCAGGCTAGTTTCCAACAGCAAGACGGCATATAACAGGCATATAACAAAAGTATTAAATCTTTAACAACATTCTCTAAGTTAACAACACTTTGTATTATATGATACTTTAATAACTTTGCTTGCAGTATAGCCGCAGATCATCGCAGGCGCATTCAGAGAAATTTCGGCATTCGCTCTAACTTCATTTCCAGGTTAGGCGATGGAAATCGTAGCAATAATAATTTTTGAAAAATGGCTGTCCTGGAGGAAAACCCGATGTTACATCTACTTTACATTCTTGCTTTTACGATTTTAGCTGTGATTGCTGTTGCTAACCTAATTCGCAACTTGGTCATGTTCAGTTTTTATAAAGAGCGGAATTATCCGGTGAAGTACTCTTCAGGAGCTAATCATGGAAACTTTCCCTATCCAGCATCTAAAAGCACACTCACACCCCATCCAGAATTATTGGATAGTTCAGGCAACTTAATTAAAGAGCCTCTTTTGGTGATGCGATCAATAAATGTTGATGACGCCCGCCAACAATTAGATGCCCTTTACGAATCTTCTCCAGGACAAAAAAGCGAAACTCAGGAAGAGAGTTAGGGATTGGGGATCGAGTAAAGAGGACAAGGAGATAAAAAGAAAGATTTTCCCCTTCCCCCTCTCCCCCTCCTCTTCTTCGTCCCTAGTCGCTTCTACGCTTCAATTACAACCCGGAGGTTACCGCGTTTTTTTGCAACTCGGCAAGCAGTGGTGCTACCAGAACGCTCGAATTCTAAATCGAGGATGGTGGGGCCAACTCGCAAATTATGGAGTGATAGGCGATTGATTGATTCTGGTAAAGCAGGATCGATAACTCTGAGGCAGTTGTTGGGAGCATCAGGTACCAAGTTTACCATCATTTGCAGTAGTTGAAATACACTACCAGTAGCCCAAGCTTGGGGGGTACAAGCAACTGGATATTGCACAGGCACGCTATCATCTCCAATTCGCTCAAAGCCGCAAAACAGTTCTGGAGGACGATTGTAAGGCTGCTTTCTAGTCATGTCGAATAAACCTTCAAAAAGTTCCAAGGCTTGATCGACGAGGCCAAGCGATCGCAATCCCATCGCAATTAATGCATTATCATGGGGCCATACAGAACCGATATGATAACCCATTGGATTGTAAGCTGGCGATAAGCTACTTAAAGTCCGAATACCCCAACCATTAAACATATCCGGTGCGCGTAGTCGTTCCGCAACACTGTAAGCTTTTTCGGGCGTGAAGATGCCTAAATGCAAACAATGGCCAGGATTTGAGGTAATACTATCTACTTGCTTGCCATCTCCATCTAAAGCCAGGGCGCAAAAATCTTGATCTTCCATCCAAAAGTCTTTGTTAAACCTCAACTTTAGATTTCTTGCCTCCTCTAACCAACTGTCTGCTAAGTCTAGCCGTTTCTTCATCCTCGCAATTTCTGCTAAACGCATTTTTGCCGCATAAACATAGCCTTGCACCTCACAAAGAGCAATTGCCCCATTAGCTAGCTCTCCTTTGCGGTTGACAATACAATCACCAGAGTCTTTCCAGCCTTGGTTAGCAAGTCCGCGTCTAGATTTACGGTAATAACTAAGATAGCCAGTTTCTTTCATATTGCGGTCGATCCACTCCATCGCCGCTAGTGCATTTGGCCAAAGTTGTTCTAAAGTTTCTAGATCATGAGTCCAAGCATAGTATTCAGCGTAAAGCATCAACCACAAAGGAGTGGCGTCAACAGTACCGTAGTAAGGTGTATGAGGTATTTCTTGAGTGCGAGCTAGTTCCCCCAACCGCATCTCGTGAAGAATTTTGCCCGGTTCCTCTTCTCGCCATTCATCTTCGACTTTGCCTTGATATTTTGCCAACAGAATCAGAGTTTCCTTAGCAATTTGGGGGTTTAACATTAAGGTTTGGGAAGCTGTAATGATAGAATCCCGACCAAATAGCGTGGAATACCAAGGTACTCCTGCAGAAACTGTTTTGTACTTGCCAAAAGATTGGCGTAACAAATACATATCTTGTTCAGCCCGCTCGATGACTCGATTAAAAGTACCCCTGTCATCGGCACGAATGCGCGTAATCTGTTGCACCCAGTTTTGCTCTTCCATCATCTCAGCAGCTTTCGCCTGAACTAAGGTGACAGCAGAACTAACAGTGGAACTAGGCTTGTTATTTGTCAACATATTCAGCCTGTAGCCCAACTTTTGTGTTTCGTGGGGAGCCATTTCTAGTTGCCACAATGCTGTGTAACCCTTGAAAGAATCTGGTAGCCGATATTGAAAATTGATGCGAGATTCCATCACCAAGCCATCTAAACCTTGGTAAGCCAGCGCTAAGGCTTTTTCTTTGTCTGGATGTAGGTGAATCTGGGGAGGAGAAGCACCATCACAAAAAGCAGTTACTCCTTCCTCAAATTTTGGTTCTAATAGGCGTAAAAGCTTACCCCGTTTTTCTCTACCAAAGCCTCGAACTTCAAATAAATCAGCAAAATCTGCCTCAAAACTAATGCTGAGTTCAAAACTGACTGTAGTTGTACTGTAGTTGGATATTTCGATTTCTTCAAATAATGCTCCATTCAGGACAATTTCTCGGCGAATCCCAACTGTATCGGCTTGGAGGCGATCGTCAATTCTGGGATTAGTACATAACACGGAAAGTGAAAAACCTTTGTCAGCAGTACTACTGAGTAAAACCGGTGAATGCTGGTTGATCTGCAACTCTAAACGACTCAGAAACCGGGTATCAGAGCAAAATAGCCCCATGCTAGGATTGCCGTCGTTGATTGAACACCCAGAAATATTACCTAAAGTATCTGTAACTAAAAATAAATCATCATCTTTAACTGTAAGTGTCGGCTGTGGTCTTTCACTTATAACGCAAGGCCATTCTGGGATAGGTATGAATTCCGCAGGAACAAAAGTTTTTTCATCCAAGACAATCTTTTCCGGTGTCATGAGTGTATCCGGTGTCATCAGCCAATATTCCGTGTAAAGGTCAATACTTTGTTTTGAGCCAGTTTAGCGTCAACAGGATAAAAGACGCTCTTGAAAAATCTCATAAGCTATATGAACAAAAATAATAATCATATCCGCCTAAAAATCAGATATGCATGAGAGAAATATCATTAAATCTTTATAATTGTATATCTAATTAAATTTTTGTAAAGCCTAAACAGAACAAACTGGAAACTAGAAGAGTGCTTTTAAGCACATAATGCATTCACTTCACCAGCAACAGCCGATATTTGGTTGATAGCAGTGCAATGCAAGAATGTATATTGAGCTAATAGCTACTATTTGAAAAATTACGATGCTAGCAAGTGGATAGACAACATCTAGATGTATAGCTTGTGCTGCAAAAAGTACAGGAAACAAACAAAAGTGAGTCTACAATGGTGGTGTTTGGTATCTGCTTTTGAGCAGCATTATGCAGACACCCCAGCGACTTTTCTCGTTTATTGTTCACAGCAATGCGGATTGCGCCTACTTTTGCCAAAGCTATTATATAGCTGCTATTTACCATTCTTTACATATTGCAACTATCTGTTTGAATTTAGAGACCGTTGTAATTTGTACAATGCAGCTGTGATGTGGATCTTGTCCAGATTGTGGCTCCCTTAGGACGTTCATGAGCATTTCAATTTCCGTGCTGAGCGATCTGCTTCAGGCCTTACCTCACCTACGGCCCCAGCTATATTTCAAAGCTTCGCTAACGGCTCTTTCTCATGCGATGGAAGATCAGATTTTAGCTGCTACTTTAGAGCAGCCTTTGGTAATTGCCAGCTTTCAACGAGAGCGATTTTACCGTCAAGAAGCTCATCGTTATCAGCGACTTGCCCAGCGAAGTGATCAAATATATGTGTTGTCTGCTCCAGAAACAGATTTCACCAACAGTTCGGAATACTACGAAAAGATAGCTTTTAGACCAGATGATGCCTTAAGTCAGGAGTGGCATTTGGTAGTAATTGCTCAAAATTATGCTACTTGTCTAGTATGCCGAGAAAGTATAGGCTCTCTTGCCAAAAACAGGCAATTACGGGAGTTAAGCCCTAGTTTGGACATGGATACGGCACGGAGGTTTGAGGGTATTTGGACAGCAGAACGGGGAGTAAGCCTCAAAGCCGCTGAATTGCTCTTGGGGAGGATTTTAAGTTACAGACCTGAGTTGCTAGATAAAATCGATTCAGTACGCCAGCGATTTGGAATCGGGGGACGCAAGAGTGACTCAAAAGTATTACAGCAACTGAGTGAATATGCTTGTGATATTGATACCGATCCGTTTGTACAGCGTTTAGTGACCTACCTGCAAGCTAGTCAGTACAAATTGCATAAAGCCTATCGTTCCATTGCTGCCCAAGCACGCAAAGAACGCCTAGTCAATTCGATTAGTACTGCAATTAGACGATCGCTCAATTCCCAAGAAATTCTCAAAGTCGCAGCGCAAGAGTTGGGGCAACACCTGGGAGCTTCTCGCTGTCTAATTTATCGCGCTCAAGCTTCAGATACCCAAGCAATTATTGAACATGAATTTTTGAGTCCGAATGTGTTATCTGTTGCCGGACAAATTTGGCCTTTAGAAAATAATCCTTTATTTGAGGAAGTGATCCAACAGGATGAAGGCGTCTGTGTTGCTGATACTATCAACGATTCACGGGTGAGTGGTTCAAAAGCGCTTTGGCATCTAGTAGAAAAATTTGCCATTCGCTCTTGGCTGATGGAACCGGTGCTGTTTCAAGGGCGATTGTTGGGAATTGTGGAATTACACTATTGCAGCCACACTCCCCACGATTTGCAAGCCGGCGAATTGGATTTGGTAAAAGCGATCGCTACCCAAATTGGAGCAGCGCTAATTCAAGCAGAAGCCTACGCTAACCTAGAAGACTTAAATCAGCAATTAGAAGCTCTTGATCGCACTCGTAGTAACCTGATTGCCATTACTGGACACGAACTTCGCACACCCTTATCTACAATTCAAGTCTGTTTGGAAAGCCTTGCTAGCGAACCCGATATGCCCTTGGAGTTGCGGCAAGTGATGTTGAATACAGCTCTTTCTGATTCGGAACGAATGCGAAAACTCGTCCAGGATTTCCTCACCCTTTCTAACCTCGAAAGCGGGCGAGTAGAGTGGCATCCAGAATCTCTGACTTTACAAGAATGTATAGATTTAGCACTCAGTCGGATTCGTACCCGTGTTGCCACTGACCCACTACCTAAAATTACAACCAAAATTGTACCTAACCTACCCTTAGTGAGAGCGGATGGTGATTGGTTAGTGGAAGTAATCGCAAAACTTGTAGACAACGCCTGCAAATTTACACCACCAGAAGGGCAAATCACCATTCAAGCTAGTCGGAACAATCATAAGATGGTTGAGGTAACTGTGGCTGACACAGGACGAGGCATAGAACCCAATCGCCTCGAAATTGTATTTGACCGCTTTTACCAAGAAGAGGGAGCGCTACGACGTACCACTGGTGGTACGGGCTTGGGTCTAGCAATTTGTCGTCAAATTGTCAATGGTTGGGGTGGCGAAATTTGGGCAACATCCACCGGAAAAAATCAAGGTAGCGAGTTTCATTTCACCATACCCGCCATTGAAGGCAGCCCAGAGCAAACGCGCTCAAGAGTGAAGAGTAAGTAGGGATTGGGGATTAGGGATTGGGGATCGGGGATTGGGAAGAAGAGGACAAGGTGACAAGGAGAAATGAGAAAGCTCTTGAAGCTCTTGAAGCTGGGGGAGTAAACGTGAATAACGATTCTCCCCTTTCTCCACGTCAGTTGCTACAAGTCGGGGAACCGCAAGGGCGCACTGCCTCCCCTGCTGCACCTCTCCCCCTGCTCTTCTTCAAGCGTCCCTAGTCCCCTGTCCCCTGTCCCTATTCCCAAACAACTGTTACAGTTCCTTACACAATCGCAATATGACCCCTGTTGCGGTGTTACGATTCCCTAAAAACTGTTGAGAGAAACCTCTATGGCAGAAACACTTTCTGGACAAACTCCGATATTTGGCGGCAGCACTGGCGGCTTGCTCAAGAAAGCAGAAGTGGAAGAAAAGTACGCTATCACTTGGACTAGCCCGAAAGAGCAAGTTTTTGAAATGCCCACTGGTGGCGCAGCCAAAATGCGGCAAGGACAAAACTTATTGTATTTAGCTCGCAAAGAGCAATGCATCGCTTTGGGCGGTCAACTCCGCAAGTTCAAAATCACGGACTACAAAATCTACCGGATTTATCCGAACGGAGAAACTGCTTATATTCACCCGGCTGATGGTGTCTTCCCAGAGAAGGTTAACCAAGGTCGTCAAAAAGTCCGTTATGTAGACCGCAGCATCGGTAAGAATCCCAGCCCTGCCAAACTTAAGTTTAGCGGTACAGCTACCTACGACGCTCCCAATTCATAGTTAAATAGGGAAATTTGGGACTGGAGACTAGAGAAGTATGAAATCTGAAGTATAAAATATGTAAATTTATTTTACCCAGCAGTCAACCGCCTGTAGGGTAGCTACAGACTTCAGACTTTCCCTAGTTCCTAGTCCCTAAATTTACAAACTATGATCTTCCCTGATTTCTCTCAATTCTCCGATTTAGCTCAATTTGGCAACTTTGTTCCGGTGTATCAAGAGTGGGTAGCAGATTTAGATACGCCTGTTTCTGCTTGGTATAAGGTATGCGCTGGACAACCTTATAGTTTTTTGTTGGAATCGGTAGAAGGTGGGGAAAAACTAGGACGCTATAGTTTACTGGGCTGCGATCCATTATGGATTTTGGAAGCCAGGGGAAATCATACTACCCAAATACATCGCGATGGTTCGCAAATTGGATTTGAAGGCGATCCTTTTACAGCTTTAGCTCAATGCTTAGAAGCCCTAAATCCAGTTAAGTTGCCCCAATTACCGCCAGGAATTGGCGGTTTGTTTGGTTTTTGGGGTTATGAATTGATTCAGTGGATAGAGCCGCGTGTACCAATTCATCCACAAGATGAGCGGAATATCCCTGATGGTTTGTGGATGCAGGTAGATCAGCTGTTGATTTTCGATCAGGTAAAGCGGAAAATTTGGGCGATCGCTTATGCCGATTTGCGCGATCCGAATGTGGATTTACAAGCAGTATATGAAAAAGCGTGCGATCGCGTCACTCAAATGGTTCACAAGCTATCTCTACCACTTTCACCACAAAGTACCTTGTTGGAATGGAAGCCACCAGAAAATCGGGCATTAGCAGGAATCGAGGAATATCAAAGTAATTTTACCCGCGAAGAATTTTGCGCCAGCGTCGTTAAGGCAAAAGAATACATCAAAGCTGGCGATATTTTCCAAGTCGTAATTTCCCAGCGTTTATCAACAGAATACACTGGCGATCCTTTTGCCTTATACCGTTCCTTGCGTCAGATTAATCCTTCCCCTTATATGTCATTCTTTAACTTCCAGGATTGGCAAATCATCGGTTCTAGTCCGGAAGTGATGGTAAAAGCAGAACGCGATCCAGAAGGAGGAATCATCGCCACAGTACGTCCTATTGCTGGCACACGCCCCCGTGGTAAGTCACCAAAAGAAGATGCAGCGTTTGCTGAGGATTTGCTCAAAGATCCTAAAGAAATAGCCGAACACGTCATGCTCGTGGATTTAGGGCGCAACGATTTAGGGCGTGTCTGCGAAAGTGGGACGGTAAAAGTAGACGAATTAATGGTGATTGAACGTTACTCCCACGTCATGCACATTGTTAGTAATGTAGTGGGTAAATTAGCACCTGGTAAGACTGCATGGGATTTACTCAAAGCTTGCTTCCCCGCAGGTACGGTGAGCGGCGCACCCAAAATTCGAGCAATGGAAATTATCAACGAGTTAGAGCCTTCTCGACGGGGTGTGTATTCTGGCGTCTATGGATACTACGATTTTGAAGGACAATTGAATACTGCCATAGCAATTCGTACAATGGTAGTGCGTAATAATACTGTAACAGTGCAAGCGGGTGCGGGATTGGTGGCAGATTCTGAGCCAGAGAAAGAGTATGAGGAGACTTTGAATAAGGCTAGGGGTTTGTTAGTGGCAATACGCTGTTTGCGGTGAAATTAAAATATCCCGACACCCTAGAAGGGTGCGGCTACACAAACTAAGCCTGCCTACGCAGGCTAATTAAGCTCACTTTCATAGTAGAGAATTGGCATAAGCGGCTGGGAAGAAGTAATCAGCTAAATATTAGTGAGCGATACCAAGTTGGAAAAAGTGTTACTAGAGAATGTCTAAAATAGCCAAGAGCGATCGCGCTTTTTAACTATAGGAAATAAGATAAGAATCTTGACATTATGCCAGAACAGTCATTTTTCTCTCGTTATTTGACAGGCGATCGCAAAAATGTTTGGGATGAACTTCAAGCATTAGGTGAAATTGTTGAGGAACCTTTAAGAAGTGATGCTCTAGCCGTTGCACGCGAGACAATGAGGCGTGTCAAGATTAATTTAGAGTTGATAGTACATCGTCTCAAGAAATTAGGTTTTCAATTTTTAGAATCCGATGGGGCATTTGTTCCAGTTCAGTTCCACACCTTACAGTTTTTAGATGACTTTGAACAACAGTGGGGAACACTACCATTTTCTGTTCGTGCTTGGTATGAATGTGTTCATTCAGTTAATCTGTTTGCATCAAAAACTATATCAAAAGATTTAATTCAGTCGCTTGACCCAACTCTGATCGCTTTAAGCTTTTATAATGGCTCAAATTTGTCCGATCACTTATCTGACAATGATGAGCTACGTTGGTATATGCATGGAATTACTTTTTTGAGTTTAGAAGAAAGCCTGACAGAAGTTTTAGAGACGAAGAAGAAGTTTCAGCAAGATTGGGCAGCAGGAAAAGTCGATGATTGGACTCGCGACTATTATCTAAAAAATAAAATTGACCCAGCGGTTTTGACTGTAGACTTCTTACCAGTTGGCATGGCTATGAGCACTTGTGAGCCAATGGGTTTTGAGGTTGGTATGGCTAAGGCAGACTGTGTTATCTCTGACGACGATGATGAAATTAGCTTTGTTGATTTCCTTAGAGGGCGCTTACTTTTTGGAGGATTACTACATGGACACTGTGCCAGAAATCAACTATACGATTATCTCTATATTGGGAAAATGCCTAATCACCTTCAGGTAATCTCTGAAGTTGTGGAAGGGTTACTGTTATTTTAGTTGAGTCTAGTACAGCTTGGGTTTTACTACTTGCTCAGAACTCTCTTGGGATACTCAGTTGAAATTCAATAGATTTTCATACTCTGGGGATTTTCGGATGAAATTTGCATAACTTAACAAAATCTGCTTTAAACTTTCCACATTTCCCCAGCGTTCTTGAAGTTTTGCAGCTGTATAAATAGCCCATGCCAAATCACAAGCCAGATCGCTTCTTAAAGATTGTTCGCTGACATCCACACAAGCATTTAGGAGATAGCTAACAATCTCATTAGCCAAGGCGATCGCATCCAATGGTTCCATGTCATTGTCGCAACTTAAGTCATCGAAAGCATCCTGAGAATCTTCAGGTGTTGCTTCTCCATTTAGCCATCGCTCCACAGTATAGAGTCCCCGTCTAAATGGCATATCACCCCAAGCATCTAATTCTGAAATAGCTAACAAAATACATTGGTAGGTGATACTTATTAGAGGTTTTGGCTTGGCTCTTAAACGAGTCATCATCCAAATTAGCCAATCTCCCCTGGCACACTCTTGCAAAGCCTGTAGCCAGTTATCTTGATATGGCTTTGCCCAAATGAGAGCCTCTTTTCGGTCGGTTCCATCTTCTGGTGCCTTAAACAGTACTCTTACAGTCGGTTTGGCCATTTTGACAATATTAATTTGGTTTTCAAAATATATCTATTGATAAATAAATACTTACGTAATTGATAGTTATTTCATTATAATCAACACACATCAAAATACTTTTAGTATGTGTGCATCTATATAATTGGCGTTTTTGCCTAATTAATTCTTTTTAATTATTTACAATATGAAACCTCCAAAAATAAACCCTAAAACTACTGTGTTTAGGGGATTGTTTGCTTTCAAGGCGCGGATTATCTTTCTCGTATTCGTTTTTGTCATGAGTTTTTCTGGCATTCTGCTATCAAATTGGTTGATGGCAAGCCAAGCAACTTTTGCAAATATAAACCTTCTGCAACCTGCTCCTACTCAACCACTTGGTTATTATGACTATTTTGGTCAACTGCTAAGTCCAAAACAAGCTGCAAAGTTAGTGCAAAAACAAGGACTAGATCCTAACGATCCTGTTTCTTATCAAAAAGTAGGAGCAGTCCAAATCACGTCGGAATTAATCAGCCAAGGAGAAGACATATTTTTTAACAGAAAAATTGGTGACACTTTTGGTTTACAAAGAGTTTTTGGTTTTGGGCTGGGCTTAGAGAACCTATTTCCAGAAATAGGAATAGCGATCGCCCAATTGCAAGGACAACCAACAAACAACTTAGAGATTACCCTCCTGAAAAATATAACCTTGGGTAGTCGGACATTTCCCCAAGGAACTCGTATTAACACAGGCTTAAAAGTGGAAGCAGGAGGTACTTTTCCTTTAGGACTGAAATCTAATGGCGATATCACCTGTGCAATCTGTCATGCAGTAATTGATAAGAATGGTAAACGCCTTGCTGGAGCACCTAATGGCGAAATAGCCACTCCCATATTAATTGCACTTGCACAAAATACGGCTGCGGGGTTTGCGCGGTTGAAATTTAATCCCTTAGATCCGCAATTCCAAGGTAACGGCAAGACAATCATCGATAGTAAAGGTAATTTAGTACAATTGCCCGATCCTCAGAAATTTGAACAAGCCTTCGATGATGCCGTAATGGATGTACCTTTTGGTCACTTCGAGAGTACACCAGATGGTATTAACAATACAACCCAAATACCCAATCTGTTTACATTTGGGAATCATCCCTATGGAACGGCTGGTGAAGCAGCAGTTGGCCCTTTTGCGGGACTGAGTGTTCTCAATAATGCCGTTCATTCCTCAGAAATTAACCTATTGGCAGCTGCTCAATTAAGTGAACAAACTCTTGGCATCGATCCAGAAGTTTATATTGGTACATTTCTCCAAAATGCCGCCGATCCAAACCTGCGTTTACCGTCACGCTCGCCAGTAAAACCTTCAGAGTGGCTGCGGCAGGTTGCACCCAATGCTACGCAAGCAGAACTAGAAGATCAAGTACCTGCCCCTGGTACAGGCACTTATCCAAACCTGAAACCTAGCTTATTTACATTTAACGGTTTGGTTTTTAGTCCTAATACTGGCAATCCGGATGACATTGCCAGTGGCACTTTTCTATTTGCTAACAATGCTATGTCAGCTTTTCAAAATAGCTTGGTGCCGCCTGCTAACCAAACTCCCGAAAACCAGCAAGCACTCAAAAGTGGTTCTGTTATGCGTGGGGCAAAAGTGTTTCAGCAAGCCGGATGTGCAACTTGCCATATTCCACCTTTCTTCACCGACAACAAAATTCATCCTGTCGAGGAAATTGGTACTAACTCAGCCCGTGCCGAATCTCGCCTAGCACTGAATGATTTGTTAGTGCCGCCCCAACTATACAGCTTTGACACTCCCGTTCCCATTCCTACTAACGCTCAAGTGTTAGATGTACCAACAAGGGGCATCTCTATTAACCCCACAACTTTACCCCAAGGTATATTGCCAAATGGAGGTTACAAAACTACTTCCTTACGGGGTTTGTTTTTGAGCGCACCCTATTTACACGATGGTGGTGTGGCAGTGCGGGCAGGAAGCTTGCAAGCTACTCCAGATGGCAATTTTTCTGTTATTGATCCCACTGGGTTAGGATTAACTGGCACTCTCAGCCAAGGTATACCTGCCGATGCTGAAAGCAGCTTGCGTGCCTTATTTGATCGCAACCTTCGGGCTTTTGTCATCGGAGCCAACAAAGCTTATCCTGCTTTGGAGCGGAGTAATTTGGATGGCACAGGACATAATTTCTATATAGATCAACAAGCTGGATATACTCCACAGCAGCAAACTGACTTAATTAACTTCTTGCTAGCGCTTGATGACATCCCTGGAAGTTTTTAAGTAAAGGCAGCTATGCTGACGGCAGAAGGGGGAGAAAGACGCGGTGACGTTGAGACGCGGTGACGCGGGGACAAGGAGAATTGAGATTCGCGTTCTTGCCCCTCTGCTTCCTTGCTCCTTTGCTTCTTTCCTAGCCCCTAGTCCCTAGTCATGTCTTCATCCAAAATTGCTCCTTCTAGATTTGCGCCATTCAAGTTAACCTCGTTCAAATCTGCTTGGCTCAAATCTGCTTGGGCTAAATCTGCTTTTTCCAAATCGGCTTGGGTAAGATCTGCTTCATTTAAAGAAACTGCTTTTAGACTCGCCTCTTGCAGTTCAGTTTCGCTCAAAGAAGCACCAATCAATTTTGCAATAGTTAAGTCTGCATGGCTCAAATTAGCACCATCCAGAATGGCTTGTTCTAAAATCGCTCCATCTAGAATAGCTTTAGTCAAGTTGGCTTCTGTAAAATTTGCTTGAGTTAAATTAGCTCCATTTAAATCAGCTTCAATCAGGCTAGCTTTACTAAAATTGACTCCACTTAGCTCCGCTCCACTTAGAATAGCTTTATCTAAAATGACTCCACTCAAATTAGCTCCTTCCAAGTATGCCTCGCTCAAATCTGCTCCAGTAAAGTCTCTTTTACCTGCAGCGTATTGTGTCAGTAATTCATTCGCTTTCATTGCCTTTTCTTCCCCCAAGTTTATACCGCACTCCTTTGCAAAGGAGGACAGGTTTTAGGATTTCACTCCTTTGACTAATAGCTGGATGTTCTACCTTTGCATTACAAAACAATTTCGTTAAGCATGACACATACTTGCTTAATAAATGTCTTTCTCTGGCACGAATTGCTATGCTTGCTATCTACCCCAGGGATATATCCCACTAGTATGAAAATGACTGGTATGCTAACTTGAGGCGATCGCAACTACAGCCAAAACTGACGATCGCCTTCCATAACGCTAGGACGAATACCTTGTAATCGTAAATAAGCCATGCGATCGGAACCATACAATGGCATCGGTAAGCGGGGTTCTTTCAAGGCTCCATGATGCAATAGCGTTAGTTTTAAAGTTGTTTCTAAAACACTTTCTATTGATACTTGATGCCCTTGCTCACGAACAGTCAAACGTATAGGACGAGCCAAGCCAATTGTATCAGGAACTTTAGTAGTAACCAGAATAGCTTCACAAGACGATAAACAAAGTGCTAATCCTTGTGATGGTGCTGTCACAGCTTTTTGCTTGATGTTGTACAAGCGGGGAACACCAGATTTTTTACATTCTACTAAGATAAATTTGGCACCTATGGCTTTGGCTCTATGTGCTAAATAGTCAGCTTCTTTGCCAACAAAGGCACCATCACGGTAAATTAAGACGGTTTTGTTTGCTAATTCAGTAGCAGGTAATAATCGCTCCAAGAGTTTAGGTGGTATTATCTCACCATCTATAAGATCGTCTTCGAGTCGATAGCGAACGAATTCTCCTTGCCTGCCATATAAACGTACACTTGCACAAGCATTTCTTGTTCCTGCTTGCCTCTTTTTTGAAATCCTCGAAATATCTAAGCCAATAAAATAGTCAGCAGCTTCTAAAGGTTCAGCCAGAACGAAAGGCAAATTTCCCAACTTGGCTATTATTCCCGGAATAACCTGGTTCAATATATACTGATAGCTTTCAGAATTACTTAAAGTATCCTCATAAATTATCTGACTGGCAATCTGACGACGCAGCAGCAAAGAGTAGATTTGATGGTAGAAGCTACCTTCATCTGTATCATCAGCATGGCGATCGCTCTCAGGTAAAAACGCTAAAACAATATCATGTGGTATTTCAACTAATTCGTGAACTGCTTTCTCAACGGCTACTCTTGACTCTGTTTTAGTTAAGTTTTTGACTGATAAAGATTTTTTTGTAATCACCTCACTTTTAAAGCCGTATTTTGCTAAACGTTGAGTTAACTGCTCTATAAATGAGGATACTGTTACATCACATAGTTTCAGTGCCGCAATCTGAATAACTTTTGATTTATCTTGGAATTGAACGTGACGACGATAAACACCACCTTTTGATAATCCCTTGAGAACTTCAGTTCTGTTGACAGTAATACCATTACCAAAAAGTAATCTTGTATCTTCTAGTTTGACAGGGTGTTCCCAAAATATGTTTGGATAGTCACGGCTATTGATACTAAGTTCTAATTGCATTCCATAAACTGCTAAAGCCTCTTTTGCTGTTGTTTTGTACGAAGTCAACAGTTGAATTCTATCTTGATGAGTGATTTTAGCAGCCTTGAGTAACTTTCCATATTCGACTCCCAATAGATTAGCTGTTGCAGATGTAACGCAAGGACGTAAAGCTGCCATCGCATAGTAAAAATGTCTTGTATCTTTACCAAACTGTATGGCAACAATAGGTTGCTCGTCTGGTGCATCTTGCAGTGCTTGTTTACTAGTTAAACCAGTAGCCTTTGCTAGTAGTTCTTCTCGATGCTCTCCAATATTTCCGATAATATTTACAATTGTGGCGTTATTACCTCGTTCCTTTTCTTGAACGTTTAAACCTATTAAAAATTGTTCCGGGTTTTGTCGTTGAGGATGTTTTTCGTAAAAGTCAGCTAAAGTGTCGCGAAACATAATACTGCTGCAAATCGTTAAAGTAATAGCAGCTTTTACGTCATCTGTTAATTCAAGAGTTTCTGACCAAAAATCTGGCTCTCTTTTGACTATAATTCCATTTTCGGAAAAAGCTATTGGAGAAGCAAATTTAGTTTTATTTAAGACTTGAATAGCTAATCGCGAATAAATTAAATGTGTAGGTTGAAAATGAGAGACTAATTGCAAACAAAATAAGTATTCTTTAAAATCTTCTACTTCATTTTGAATAATTTTTAGTGCTTCTTGTAATTCTTCCTTACTTGGTAATACTCTATGATGTGCTGCCAAAACCCAAAAATAGGATTTGTGCCATATTACAACAGTCTCAGGTAATTTTTGACTAAAATGGTAACTCAAGCGATTACCATCTTTTTTTTCAACTTCAGGCACAAGTTGAAAACACATTAAATTAAGTTCTAAAATTTTGAGTGGAAAAACTTCACTAAAAGAAGTGTAAGTGGGGGAAGTTGCAATAGCAACAGTCATGCAGAAACCTCAAATTGATAAAATTGACAAATTGATGTGAATTGACAATGACGGCAAGAAATACCCGGATTAGCTGGAAATATATCGGCAAAATCAGATGGATTTTTCTTATAGCGCTGTAACTCTTTTTGATGTTCTTGGGCTATTTGCACTAATTTTTCCTGAATTGCTTTTAATTGAGCATCTGTAGCAGTAATTAATTCAGACTGCTTACCATTTTCCAAGTTATAAAATGAAGCAACAGCTTTTTGTTGAGGGTAGAGATAAGTAGCTGCTAAAAGGTAAACAAAAGCTTGTCTTCTATCAAAATCAGATTTACCTGTTTTGAAATCTAAAATGTGTAGTTTGCCATTTAATTCAATAAAAATGCAGTCAATAGCCGCGAATAAATTAAAAAAATAGTTACCTTGCTGAATAAGAATTGGTTCTGGAATTCCTTCATCTCCTCGACTCAGTTGGATAATCTTCTTTCCCAAAAGAATCGGTGACTGATAGTAGTTTTCCAAAATTTTCATAACTCGCTGCTGAACTTCGGCAGATTCTTGAGCTAATTTCAGCTTTTGCGCTACTATCTCCACACCATTTGATTGGCATAATAATTGAATATCTTGGTGAAATTCATAGATACCTTTTTGTGCCAATAAGCCAATTTGTTGAGGAATAGTGTCTTGCTCTAAAAGAGACTTAACCAATAGTTCTTTTTTTCGCGCTCTAGTAAAGCCTCGTTTCATATCACAGTGCCAATATTCTTTTCCTACAGGTGGAACAAACTGTGACCAAATGTTAAAACTGACATACGGCCGCCACACCATAACTTATGTTCTCATTTATGTTGATTTTTTATTCAACACCAAGCTAGCCTAGATTGATTTTTTCGTCAACGTGATGATATAATGTGCGGCCGAGTAGGAAAAAACAGTGAGTCAAAGTTTTGGTGAGCTTATACGTCAAGCCCGCAAAGATAAGGGATTAAGTCAACGTGAGCTAGCAAAACTAATAGGGCTAAATTTCACTTATCTGTCTAAACTAGAGAACGATCGCGCAGATTATCCTCCAAAGGAAGATGTGATTAGAACTTTAGGCAAGAATCTAGATTTAAATCAGGAAGAGCTAATCTTTTTAGCTGGGCGCATTCCCCAGCATGACGAAGACTTTATTAAGCAACATTACAAGGCAATGCCTGCTCTATTTCGTCGGATGCAGGAGAACCCTGATTTTGCTAGAAGGGTTTTTCGAGAAGCCATACAACCAGAAAGTGAGGAGAAGCAAGGTTGAGTATCATCAAAACGAGTACTCTACATCATCTATCTTTAAATTTGACGCGATCGCCCACTAATACCAATTTCCTCTAAAGATATCTTTATTGTAGAAACGTGCCGTGGCACGTCTCTACATGATTTATATGTATCGTGATAAACGTGAAATGGTGTAAATCCTGGGTAAAACATGAAAGAGGGAACAGCATTACTGCACCCCTCACTTTACTCCCTACTAGCAAAACCCTACTCTTGATCGTTTGGTTTTTGCGGGCGCTCAACAGCAGCAGGCTTCACTGTTGCTTCATCAGTTCTAGTAGAAGCATCGCTGCGATTTCCTACAACTTCTTGAGGATCTTGTACAGCATCATCGGCAGCATTTGTTAAACCGCTAGCATTAACGTTGGGTTTGGCAGAAGTGCCTTTATGACTTGCGTTTCCACCAGGCATAATCTTTCCTCAAATTGCGTAACTGAATATACTCAGCTTAGATTCGTAAAAATGAGGAATACCCTATCCCCAGGCGTAAATTTGTACTATATTTATACTGCTATAGACACTTTCTGCAACTATTCCTGGGCTGCGGCTAAAACTTTGTCTCTTATTGCGAACCACCATCTCATCTAGTTTTTATAATCTCACCTTATAAGTGTCATGTAGCTATTCTCCTCGGATAATAGGCAGAATAACCTTGTGTCAAGAGAATCTGGTAAACTTAGCTTTTTGGGAAAGGCGATCGCTTTCTTAACAAGCAAATAACATCTAAATAGCTATTTATATCTTTTGATATCAAAATATCCTTCTACAGGAAGAAGGAATAAATGGGGAAAATCTCTCTAAAGAAAGAATTACACTAAAAATGAATGATTAAAAATACTAATTAAACACGATGTGAAAAATCACCGCATCCCACATAACACAATGACACCCTTGCCATGGCTATAGCTATGGCATTTACATTTTTAATATCATAATTCGACGCACAAAAAAAGTGGAAATTTAACTCAGTCGAACTGATTAATTTAAAGTTCGTAGTCAGGGCTTGAGCCGCTTAAAAGTCTTATGCACAGTGGTAACATCGCTTATTACGAACAAAATTCCTTAATTATGTCCACCTGGTTTTGTGGTGGCAACTTACTTTTTGAAGTTCTCGCGCAAGCTTCCTGCACGACAATCGCGCAACCACGACTTGATGGCTTGAGCAACAGCACTGTTACTACTTTCCCGTGGCGGAGTCGGCGGCTTTTGTTTGGGATAGGAACCTGTCTGAGAAAACATCATTACCATCCACCAACCACTTTGAGTTTTTGTCAAAAATAGCCAATGGAATTGCTGCAATTCAATAGCTTTCCCTTTGACATACTGTCTTTCTAGAGTAGTAAAAAATACTTGTTCTACACCTTCTGAAACCCAGTTTGCTGTTTCCAGGGAATCTTCGGCAGGGTTAAGTGGTAGCGGTGTAAATTCAGGTTTTCCCGCTACCAGCATATAACTATAAATATCAACTGACCTTTTGAGACGACGAGCACGTTGCGTGGTTCTATTGGAATAGGCAGGTAAATCCCGCAAAAGCTGTGTAGTTAATGATTCTATATTTTTTTCAGAACAAGTAGTTGTTTCTTGCTCTGGCTCATCCCTCTCCATTGTTGAAGAGGGAAGAATATTTCCACCATTTGTACTGGTGGAAAGGGATATTAGGGAAGTGAGGTTAATCGCTAAAGCTTGATAATTTAGCCAATCGCAAATCAAAAAAACAAAAGCTACAACCCACAATCCATAATTTATCTTTCTCACACCTAAATTCATGCCAGCGCTGCTAACTCCTCGCAGATTCTCTTCCAAGCTAACTCAGGTTCTACAGCAGCAGTGATCGGACGCCCAATCACAAGGTAATTTGCTCCTGCCTTTAATGCTTGTACTGGAGTCAGCGATCGCTTTTGATCACCTTTTTCTGCCCAAGTCGGACGTACCCCCGGACAAACTAACAGAAACTCATTGCCACAGGTTTCCCGTAATTGTGATACTTCCTGGGGCGAACAAACTGCACCATCCAACCCAGATGCTTGAGCCATCAGTGCCATGCCAAGGGCATATTCTGGCAATTCTAGAGGAATTTTTAAATCAAAAGCTAATTGCCGAGAAGAAATGCTAGTCAGCAGGGTAATAGCAATAAGTTTTGGCGGTTGCATGCCCGCTTGTGCAGCTCCTATCTGTACTGCCTCTGTTGCCACTTTGAGGGCATCACTACCAGCAGTAGCGTGAATTGTGAGCAAATCTACCCCATAACGAGCCGCCGCCCGGCAAGCACCAGCAACGGTATTGGGGATATCGTGAAATTTTAAATCTAAGAAAATTTGCTTCTCGCGAGATTTTAGTTCTGTTAAGATTTTCGGCCCAGTGCTGGTAAACAATTCTAAACCAACTTTCCAAAAGCTGACTTGTGGCAACTTCTCGACAAGAGCGATCGCAGCTGCTTCATCCGGCACATCTAAAGGAACAATAATTTTCTGATCGGGATTCATCTGTGGTTCATTATCAAAATTAGGGGGCTAGGGACTAGGGATTAGGGACTAGGGACTAGGGACTAGGCTAGATTCTTTCCCAGTACCTAATACCGAGTACCCAGTACCCATTAATTTACAAATCTGACAAACTTGTTTTTCCCAAGTTGCAAAACTCGTCCGTGCAATTCCTTTGCTTCCTGGAAAGAGGTATCGACATCGGTGATGCGATCGCCGTCGAGTCGTACCCCGCCCTCTTGAATTTTCCGTCTTCCTTCTCCACTGCTTTTGCACAATTGAGTAAGATTGAGAAGGTAGGATAATTTGGCTGGAAATTGCACCTGGGAAAGAGAAAATTCAGGTACATCACCTGCTTCGATCTGGGTGACGGCTTCTTGTCCGTGATATTGCTTGACTATCTCTTGCGCCAATAATTTTTGGCGATCGCGTGGACTTTCTGGCAATTTATCTAGAGATAAATCAGTCAACAGTTCAAAGTATTGTTTCAGCAAATGATCTGGGACGCCTTGCAATTTTTGATATTTTTGTGCTGGATGTTCCAACAAGCCTACGTAATTACCAAGTGACTTAGACATTTTTTGTACGCCATCAGTACCAATCAAAATTGGTAACAGCAATCCAAATTGAGGTTTTTGCCCAAAATGACGCTGTAAATCTCTTCCAACTGCTATGTTAAATTTTTGGTCAGTACCACCCAATTCTACATCTGCCTCGACAGCGACAGAATCATAGCCCTGCATCAACGGATAGAGGAACTCATGCAGAAAAATTGGATTCTCTTTTTTATAGCGTTCAGCAAATCCCTCCTTTGCCAACATCTGTCCTACAGTCATAGTAGAAAGTAACTCTTGAATTTTTTCTAAGTCCAACTTAGAAAGCCACTCGGAGTTATACCTTACCTCTAAGGAGCCAGGTGTGTCGAAGTCCAGTATTGGCCGTACTTGATCGAGATAGTTCTGGGCGTTTTTCGCCACTTCTTCTTGTGTAAGTTGACGACGCACCTCCGATTTCCCTGTAGGATCGCCAATCCTAGCCGTAAAATCTCCAATAATCAGTACTGCTATATGACCAGCATCTTGAAACGCTCGCAGTTTTCGCATTGGTATGCTATGACCAAGATGAATCTCCGCACCCGTAGGGTCGATTCCATATTTGACTCGCAAAGGTCGAGTTGTAGTCGTTAAGACCTTTTCTAAACTGTCAACTTCACTGTCAGAATCAGTTGGTTGTGGAAAAATTTCTGCAACACCACGATGCAACCAAGAAAAATCTTGCGTCATACTACTAAGAGATTGATTTTTACCTATGCTTTGTACTATCGAAGTAAGGTTAGTTCTAGTCACTAGCAATTATTCCGTTTGTCCATCTGCTCAGACTAATATAATTGCAAAAAATTAACTGCCTTGCTTCACCGAAGAAATTATAGTTATATTTACAAGTGAGGAAGTGATAACACCGTGTCGTCAAGTACTTTTGAAGATAAAGAATCTCAAGCTGGCGCTTCATCCGGCTTTGAGTTTTTAAAAGGAGTCGGTCAGGTAGCTGGCGGTACCCTGCTGTCAATCACAATGCTAGCAAGTTCTGTCGTGGCAGGAGGACTAGTTGGTTTAGCAATTAGTTTCCGTAACTTACCAGATGTAAGGCAGTTACGTAACTTCTTACCATCCGAAACTACTTACATATTTGATATTAAAGGCAAATTATTAACAAGAATCCACGGGGAAGCCAACCGAGAAGTTAAACCTCTAGATAAAATTTCTCCGGAACTCAAGCGGGCAGTTCTAGCGAGTGAAGATAGTGATTTTTACTACCATCACGGTATTAATCCCAAGGGTGTTGGACGTGCTGTAGTCACTAACTGGGCAGCTGGTGGAGTACGTGAGGGTGGTTCTACCATTACCATGCAGTTGGTAAAAAACCTGTTTTTGAGTCACAGGCGGGAATTTACCCGGAAAATTGCCGAAGCAGTACTGGCGATTCGTTTAGAACAAATTCTCTCTAAAGATCAAATATTGGAAATGTACCTCAATCAAGTGTATTGGGGTCACAACAACTATGGAGCGCAAACGGCGGCACGTAGTTACTTTAATAAATCGGCAGAACACTTAAATTTAGCTGAGGCGGCAATGATGGCGGGCTTGATCCAAGCTCCGGAAGAATACAGCCCATTTGTCAATATGGAAAAGGCTAAATATCAACAAAAAGAAGTGTTAGGACGGATGCTCTCTTTGGGCTGGATCACCCAAAAAGAATATGATGATGCCCTCAACCAAAAAATCACATTAGGCAGAATTAAGTCGTTCCAGGGTAGTGCGCTGCCTTATGTAACAAACAGCGTCGCTCAGGAAATAGCCAGGAAGTTTGGACGTGAGACACTCCTTAAAGGAGGGATGCGAGTACAAACTACCGTTGATGCCGATTTTCAAAGAATGGCGGAGGAAACTGTCAGTAAGTGGCACAAAACTCTTCTCGGTCAAGGATTGTCCAAGAACCAAATGGCCCTTGTGGCAATTGATCCACGCACCCATTTTGTCAAAGCACTGGTAGGTGGCGTAAACTCTAAAGCTGGAGAATTCAACCGAGCTACTCAAGCTTACCGACAACCAGGATCTGCGTTTAAACCATTTGTTTACTACGCTGCTTTTGCAACTGGTAAATACGGCCCAGAAACTGTAGTTTCTGACACCCCAGTCAGTTACCGAGATGGTAGCGGTTGGTACAGCCCACGCAACTACGATGGCGGATTTCAGGGTTCTATGACAATTCGTACAGCTTTGAAATTGTCTCGTAATGTCCCGGTAATTAAAATTGGTAAATCTATAGGTATGAATAAAGTTGTCGAGACTTGTCGTACCTTGGGAATTATGAGTCCGATGGAACCAGTAACTTCTTTACCTTTGGGTGCTATTGGTATGACACCTATGGAAATGGCTGGTGCCTACGCTACTTTTGCAAATTATGGCTGGCAATCGCCAACAACAGTAATTATGCGTATCACTGATAGTGCTGGCAATGTGTTATTAGATAATACTCCTAAGCCCCAGATGGTCTTAGAACCTTGGGCAGCAGCAGCAGTTATAGATACGATGCGCTCGGTAATTACGGATGGTACTGGTAAAGCTGCTGACATTGGTCGTCCAGCGGCCGGTAAAACAGGTACGACTTCTTCCGAGAAAGATATTTGGTTTGTAGGTACTGTACCCCAGCTAACAACTGCTGTTTGGGTAGGTAGGGATGACAACAAACAGTTAGCTAGTGGTGCTACAGGTGGTGGCAAAGTAGCACCCGTATGGCGCGATTTTATGCTCAAAGCGCTCAAGGATGTACCAGTAGAAAACTTTAAATCACCTTCTCAGTTTCCTCGCCCTAAAGCAAAATAAAGCAAAATAAAGGGACTAGAGACTAGGGGATTATAAATCAGAGTATAGAAATTAAGAACTAGGAATTTTTTATTTAGAGTTTTGATTTTAGAATTCTGTTTCTCTATCTGCTATTCCTTAGCTCCTACCCCCTATTCTCTAGATTTGCTTTTCCAGTTCTGCTTTCATCCGTTCAAGGGTGAGTTGCATTTGGTCGAACATTTGCTGTGGAGTGACGCCAAACTGACTCAGCTGAGTTTTCAACTGCTGTACAGTCATTTGCGCCATGAAATCCTCAGATAGCTCGAATCGCTTCATAAAAACACGATACCGATCCATCATGGCTTCCATTTGCTCAATAAACAGCTTTTTCCCCTCGCGATCAAACTTGCCGTAGTTGTTACCAAGTTTGATCAACGCTTGATAATCTTCAAATAGCTGTTTAGCTTCTTGCTGAACTATCTCAGAGTCAAAGAATCCCATGTTACTTCGTATATAAATGAGTACCGCGAATCAGTAGCTCACTCTATTTTCAAACTTTTGCCTCTACCTATTATTCTAGTCTAGGTAAACAACACACAGAAAAAACTTCGGTTAGAGTACGGTTTATTATCGAAATTTCACTACTTGACGAAGTAGGCAAGATGGTAATTCTACGTTAATTTCTAAAAAGAGAAGGACTCAGAACCCTGACTTCTAGAAGAAGTTGGGTTTTTGTCATTCACAAATCATTCAGGATTGCTATGTCAGAACCGCTTGTGATTAAAATTTGCAAATGGGGATGCTTGAGTAATGATAAATAAGTCAACATAAATAAACTAAAAATATAGAACCCCCACTTATTGGAGAAGTCGGGGATATTACAGAGCGTATTTATTGTCAAGGGAGGGATAATGACAGTAGATTTTTCTGAATACAACACTCTCTATTTTGAAAGTTGAAAGAACCTAAATTTAATTTGTTACTCGGTTTTGGCAAATAATCTGACGGTAAGACAAAAAAGTTTTCTTGACAATGAACCTTGAAATAAATTACTAGAACTAATGAACAAATTTTACAAAAGATAAGTGTTGTAGATAAATACTGAAACTTGCTGGTAGTTACGGGGTATGGCAAAAATAAAAGTGTAAAGAACTGTCAAATTTGTGGTGATGGTGGTAACGCTCTCCCCATATCTTGGGTGGCTGTCTTACCGTAAAAAATATGGTAGTAGTAAATTAATTGGAAATTATGTTAACTAAGCGAAAAAGCCGAAGTGTTGCTGCCGTTTTAGCTTTTGCTGGTACACTGACAATTTCAGGTTTACATAAGTTTTATTTAGGACAGCCAGTGTGGGGTGTGTTGTATGTGTTACTTTCTTGGACACCCATACCCAAAGTAGCTAGTGCCATTGAGGGAGTTTGGTACTTAGCACAGGATGAAGAAGCTTTTGATCGCAATTTTAATCAGGGTAAGTCTGCTGCTCGCAACTTGTACTCAGGAGCAAATCAAGTGGGAGCGATCGCTGAAGCTTTACGTGAGTTAGATGCTCTACGTCAAGATGGATTGATTTCTGAATATGAATTTGAGCAAAAGCGCCGTCAGTTACTCGATCAGATTTCTTAATTTAGTAGTAGAAACGGGTTTAGAAGATAAATTAAGTAGAACAAGGTAAATAATTAAAGGTTTGTAGGGTGGACTTTAGTCCTCCAATAAGGACTGAAGTCCTTACTATGAACTAGATGCCAACATTTTTACATTACTTCACATAGTTTGGTTTTTTCAAGTCGTTCTACTTATCAGTTTTAACGTCAACATTAGCAGCAAAACCCACCTCTACTATCTACTATCGGCTACCCACTATTCCCTAAGTGCTATGAATCAAGACAGGCTATCGTTTCGACTCAATCCCAGACTACAAAAATTACGTTCTAAACTACTGAACGATCCTTATTATCGACTGCAATCAACAGAAGAAATTGCGATCGCTGCCTCCTTAGGTATCCGCATAGATGCTAATCAGGCAACTGTAGATGATTGGTTGCGCTTGCCGGGGTTATCGATTCACCAAGCGCGATCGCTGGTGGATATTTCACGTGTCGGTGTTAAATTTTACTGTATTGAGGATGTGGCTGCGGCATTAGGCGTATCAGCACAGCGACTAAAACCTTTCGAGCTAATCCTTATTTTTAGTTATTATGAAGACGAAACTGAAGATAAGATCACCTATGTCATCAACCCCAATACAGCAACGCTTGAGAGCTTAATAAAAGTACCTTTTATAGATACATCTTTAGCAGAAGCAGTCGTTGAAAATCGTCTCTCAAAAGGCCCTTATCAAAATTTAGTTGATTTCCAGCGACGGCTCAATCTATCCGGTGATATTCTTGCTCAACTAATGTATTATCTGAAGTTTTAAACTCCCACTTGTAAAAGTAAAGCTTGCATACTTTCCCAAGTTAAACCTTGTTGGATATAACGAGGAGCTTCAGGATTGTAAGGGCTATAAACTCGGTCTATTTTGAGAATATTTGCTTCTTCTGGCAAAATAGGTACATCAGGATCAAAGGCTGTAGGACGCATCAAAGAACTAGAAAATCCTCGAAAAATAGCGATTTGGTCTTCTTCTCCAGCAATTTCTACCGTCACAAGTAACACTTCTTGAGGACGTTTGGTAGTGTATTGCTCTAGTCTTTTACCTATAGAATTTTCCATATAGGTGTTTTATTAGTAGCTAATTGCTTTTTGACCATGAGCAAGCAACCCTCGCAAGAGTTTTACACCCTACTGTTGTGTTGCTGAACGTCCCTGCTTACCCAATTTAATTACGACAAAATAGCTTAAGTAAAGCACGTAAATTACTAAACAAATAATGGCAAGAATGCCAAGAAAGCCAGGACTAGTTCTAGGATGGAAAAACTCTTTAAATAGTAATGGTGCCTCTAGCCAGACACGACAATTGGGGTTGTTGCTTAGATTTGTAGAAAAAGCACAACCTAAAAAAGGTATAAAGGCAAGTGAACCTAAAATACAATAAAAAGTTGTAGCCCATCGCCAAGAAGTAAAGGTTAGCTTTAACGGGCCATTAGGGTAATACTCAATTTCATCATTCAGATCCACCCAAAACCAGAGAGAAATAGGTATCAAGATACGAGCCATAAACCCAGCAATAAAACTGACTGGATATTGGGCAATCATTAAGTAAATCGTAATGACTAGCAAGCTCGATACTCGCCAATAAATAGTTAACAAGCGTTGTATTCCTTCGGCTTTTTGCACAAATGCCCAGATTAAAAGAACAAGAGGAATAATCACCGTAAATAATACTGCTAGTCTGTAATCCATCCAAACTAGGGGACGAAACCAAACTTCATTATTCATAATGCTTCCAGGAACTTTAAATAATAGCTAGATAATATACTTACTACCTAATAGCTAAAAACTTTATTAGGCTGTTAGTAGCAACTCTAAAATCAACAACTCATATACTGCAATAAGTCAATTTCCTTGAGTAGCCTCAGGGAGAGTTAGGGAACTCACCCTTATTGGCAGAATTCTTGACGCCTTCATCATTAACTCAAAAAGTGAGCAATTTTCTGGTTTCTTTTTCAGAACACACTTGAGAATTGCTACTTCCTTTTCTCATGTAATTACAAAGAATTAAACAAGAGTAAAATTTTGAGCTTCAGAAAATACGAAGGAGCAAGAGTGGAAAATTAATTAAATAGCTCCGAGTAGCTTGTTGCGACTCAAAAAGAAAACTGAAATTAGTTTATTTTTAGTCGTCGTAAACCCGGCATTCATCAGCCTCAGGGTTATCATCGCAATATTTCTCGAAAGCTGTTTTTGGCTTTGATTGCTTTTGGTGCGAAGCTTCTGCTTGTAGTTCTTCTACTGCATCCCAAGCTGCGGCGCACTCGGCTGAGTTGCTACCTGTTGCATCACAGACAGCACGAGCTTCTTCACGTTCTTGTTGGATTTTGTCTTGGATGTTGGACATAGTCGTGTTCTTGCAATGTGTAGTTGATACTAGTATGGAAAAAGAACAGGGAAAGTTATTGTTGCTGTATTCTTAACTATTTTAGCTACTGAGTTGCTAGTTTGAGTATTTTTACTTGCTACTTAATCACAATTACAGCAAATAACGGTATAAATGCTTGATTACTGAGATGTTTTAAGATTTGGCAGAACATTTACTAGAAGTAGAGATTATACAATATCTTTAGATGTGTGTAATAGAGATGTGTGTACTAGGGAATAATAACCTTAGTTTTCTGGGATAGATACAAAGGGCTGGCTTCACCTAGTGCGGTATGCAATTTTATGTTTTCCAGAATCAAAAATAAACAAGTTACTAGCCCCATAAGATAAAGAACGTAAAACTCATGGCAGACCAGATGCAGTGGACAAACGCCCTGTCAACCCGTCCTTCTCTAGAAGCAGCTGTTGCAGATGTTGTGGAACGGGCTACCTCTTCATTATCAGCTCCTGCGGATTTAGGGCTGGTATTCATTTCGTCTGCTTTTACAAGTGAGTATTCGCGATTATTGCCTTTGTTGGCACAACAGCTTTCAGTGCCTGTGTTAATTGGCTGTAGTGGTGGTGGTGTGATTGGCTCAACTATAGAAGGACAAACCCAAGAATTGGAAGCAGAGCCAGCCCTCAGCCTAACTTTAGCCCACCTTCCAGGGGTGAATATTAAAGCTTTTCATGTTGTTGCCGAAGATTTACCGGATTTGGATGGCGCACCTAATGCTTGGATTGATTTAATAGGTGTGCCTCCTGCTCCTACGCCCCAATTTATTTTATTGTCTGCTTCTTTCTCTTCTGGCATCAGCGATCTATTACAAGGACTAGATTATGCTTATCCTGGCTCGGTGACGGTGGGAGGACAGGCTAGTGGTGGTGTAATGGGTGGTCGAATCGGGCTTTTTTGTAACGATCGCCTGTATCGAGGAGGAACGGTTGGTGTGGCTTTGAGTGGCAATATTGTTTTAGAAACGATTGTGTCACAGGGATGCCGACCAATTGGTAAGCCATATCAGGTAACTAAAGGCGATCGCAATATCATTTTGGAACTGGATGAACAAGCACCACTTGTAGTGTTGCGAGATGTGATCGCCGATCTAAGTGACGAGGATCGAACACTGGCACAGCATTCTTTATTTGTTGGTTTGGCAATGGATGAATTTAAGCAGTGTTTGCAGCCAGGAGATTTTTTAATTCGCGATATTCTCGGAGTCGATCCTGCCGGAGGAGCGATCGCGATTGGCGATCGGATTCGTCCCGGACAACGCTTGCAATTCCACCTACGCGACGCGGAAGCCTCTGCTGCTGATTTAGAATTCCTCCTTCAGCAATATCAAACTCAACAATCTTGTGTTGAGACTGCCGTCGGTGCATTAATGTTTTCCTGCGTAGGACGAGGTGCAGGACTTTATGGCAAATCGAATTTTGACTCGCAGCTATTCCAGCATTATTTAAATAATATCCCTCTGGGGGGTTTTTTCTGTAGTGGCGAAATTGGCCCTGTTGGCAGTAGTACTTTCCTACACGGTTACACTTCTGTCTTTGGTATTTGTCGAGAAATTAGGGACTAGGGGCTAGGGACTAGGGAGTGGGCAAGTAAAAGAGGAAGAGATGAGGGAGATAGGGAAGATGGGGAAGAATTTACTCTTATTACTTCCTCACCTCCCTCAACTCCCTCAACTCCTTGTCCCCCCGTGTCCTCTTCCTAGTACCCAGTACCTAATCACCAGTACCCAATCCCTAAAGCAGCAACGTGCTGTTGTTATCAATTAAGGTAGGTGCGCCACCGGTTGCGATCGCTCCATACTTCTCAAAATAGCGGCGTATTTTAGGGGGAAAATGCGGGTAGTCAAATAGCGCATCTCCATTGGCAATATTTGCCCAAAAGTCTCGGAGAGTGGGAGTAAATTCCTTTGCCTGTTCTACAGGTAGGTTGAGGGGAGGTAGTGTGAGGAATTTCATCAAAAAGGGAGTACTGCGATCGCCCATCCATTTGCGTGATGCTTGTTGCAAATCTGGAAAATCTGGTACGGACTCAACCCGATGAGATAAAATCTGCAACCACTGCCTACCGTGGTTATCCTGGCGAAATTCTAAAACTCGATACGGATGAGGATAACTAACTAAAGAACCAGTAGTAATATCATATACTTCCTGAGAGTAGGCTACATCTTGAACGTGTAAATGTCCTGTAAATACAAGCTTGACTCCATAGTGCCGTAACAACTGTAATAATTCCGGCGCATTTTCCAACATATAGCGATTTGCCATCGCGTGGCGTGATTGATTCGGCAGATGCTCAACCACGTTGTGATGTATTATCACCAATACCAACTCATCTCCAGAGGCAGCTAGCACCTCTTCTAACCACCGCATCTGGTTGATGTCTAAGCTTCCTATTTGCTCTCCCCAGTCATTAAAAGAATTAGAATTCAGACCGATTAGTCTCACACCTGGCAGCACTTGACAAGTGTAGTAGCATTTTTCTGGTTCGGTGTAGCCAAACTTACGATAATAATAAGGGAAATCCGCAAAGGCAATTGATTGATGATTAGCGTGTAAAACGGGAACGTCATGGTTGCCAGGCACCACATAGGTGGGAAAAGGCAACTTTGCGAGGCGTTCTTGTAACCAAGCGTGATTATCTGGCTCGCCGTGCTGGGTTAAATCTCCTGGTAGCAAAAGAAAATCTAAATTTAGTTGTGTTAAATGTTCTAGAACACTCTCAAAAGCTGGAATGCTGACTTCCACCAAATGAAAGCGACTAGGATGATCCCAGATTGTATGGGGACACGCAACGTGCAAATCGCTGACTATGGCAAAGCGAAAATTGGAAATCATTGCAGTAAGGACTATCTTAAAAATTAGCGTTTCAAAACTCTTTGCAGATGAGTATAACCTTTGCTTTCTAATTCTGCTGAAGTGCGATCCCGCTTAATATTTGTATACAAATTACAGCTAGCAACTAACAGTTATTAATTAGTCTGTGAAGAAAATTATGTCTTTGAGTAGGTGTAAAGTTACTAAAATTTTGGTTAGCTAAAGGTAGATAAATACTTTGTCTTTTGCTCACATAACTTTCAATCATCAGATAATTTGTCTGATGATTTTTAATAGTAGGGTGTGTTACGCGCTGCTTTAACGCACCCTACAGTTTAAGGTTTACTTTATAAATGCTTTTTTAACTTCTGGCTTGTAAAAGAGTTGAGTCAAGAAGCAATGTTCCTACTCAAGAACAGTTACAGGAATTCTGCGGGTGAAAGTTCAAAACTCGGCATCTTTTGGAAACAGAGCAATAAAGCAAAGCACATAATTAATAAATATTACGTAAGTAGAGAAATATGGGTATTTTGTTGTAAATCATCAGAGAATTCACCTGATGATTTTTTGTATTAATCCTATGGAAACAAAAGTTGGTTTAAATTTCCAGAAAATTCCTCATAATGTTTGGATATTAGGTTTCGTTAGTCTATTGACAGATATTAGTTCCGAGACAATCCACTCTTTGTTGCCTTTATTTCTCGTCTCGGTTTTAGGAGCTGGGGTGTTAACTGTTGGCTTGATTGAAGGTATTGCAGAAGCAACTGCTTCGGTATTTAAAATTTTTTCTGGAGCACTGAGCGATTATCTGGGGCAGCGTAAGGGGTTAGCAGTATTTGGATACGGTATATCTACACTGGTTAAACCCCTATTTGCACTCTCGACTAGTCCGAACTGGGTGTTGATAGCTCGCTTTGGCGATCGCTTAGGAAAGGGGATTCGGGTAGCGCCCCGCGATGCATTAGTCGCTGATGCTACTCCCGTTGGTATGCGTGGATCTGCTTATGGATTGCGCCAATCTCTCGACACTATAGGAGCATTTTTAGGACCTTTAGCAGCATTTTCTTTGATGGCGCTTAGTGGCAATAATTTCCGCCTTGTATTTTGGTTGGCTGTAATTCCGGGTGTTCTGGCGGTGATTCTACTTGCACTTGGTATACGCGAAACGGGTACAACAGCCCATAAGCAGTCTCGAAGTCATCCATTGCACTTTCAAGCTCTTGCAAGCTTGAGTCGAGAGTACTGGATTTTGGTAGTGGTGGCATTATTATTTAATTTGGGCAACTCCAGCAATGCTTTTTTGTTACTTCGTGCTTCTGAGGTTGGTATTTCCGCTACCTTGGTGCCACTTACACTGCTCGTCATGAATCTGGCTTATTCCCTTAGTGCTTATCCAGCAGGCATACTCTCTGACCAATTGGGACGAGTTAAACTGCTGGTTGTAGGGTTTTTGTTATATGCTCTAGTCTACTTGGGCTTTGCTTTTGTTCAATCACCTTGGCAAGTCTGGAGTTTGTTTGCTCTCTACGGCTTACATTTAGGTATTAGTAAGGGAGTATTGTTGGCGCTAGTATCGGATAAAGTTCCTGCTGCACTGCGAGGAACTGCATTCGGGTTTCTCAACCTAGCAGTGGGTGTAGCACTTTTGCCAGCTAGCCTTTTGGCTGGTGGACTGTGGCATCAATTTGGCTCAACAATAACCTTTATCATTGGTAGTATATTTGCACTGGTCGCAGCGCTGGCACTACTATTCAATAATTTTGAGTGATTGAAAATAGATATGCCCATCCGAGTTCGTCAACACGTTAATCCATTAGCACAAAAGTATCAAAACCCTGTCACTTCCCTCGACTGGGAAAAAGTCTATACCCAGCCAAACCAACCGCTACACCTAGATATTGGCTGCGCGAGGGGAAGGTTTTTATTGAAGATGGCACCTATAGAACCAAATTGGAATTTTCTTGGTTTGGAAATTCGTGAACCTTTAGTAGACGAAGCCAATCGGTTGCGGGATGAGTTGGGATTGACGAACTTATATTATTTGTTTTGCAATGTGAATAACTCGTTGCGATCGCTTTTATCAACCCTGCCCACGGGAACTTTACAGCGCGTCACGATTCAATTTCCCGATCCGTGGTTTAAAAATCGCCATGCCAAACGGCGAGTCGTGCAACCAGAGTTAGTTACCGAACTGGCAGATTATCTTGTGCCTGGGGGAATTGTCTTTTTACAATCGGATGTGGAATTTATAGCAAAGGAGATGTGCGATCGCTTTGCTTGCCACCCTGCTTTTCAAAGACAAGGCAAAGGAGAATGGCTAAGAGAAAATCCGCTACCAGTTCCTACAGAACGGGAAATAGCTACCCAAAAGAAAGGTGAACCTGTTTATCGTGCAGTTTTTGCAAGAGTGGGAAGTTAGAGGATAGAATGAATCCACTGTCGGGAGTATGGCAAATGCAGACTCAGCAGCGTTATTACACTCCAGAAGAATATTTGGCACTAGAAGAAACTGCACACTACAAGAGTGAATATCGGGATGGAGAAATTGTACCGATGACTGGAGGTTCAATTAACCATAACCGCATTGCTGGAAATGTCTATGCTTATTTGAAGTTTCAGTTACGTGGCAAAAACCAAGAAGCTTTCATGAGTGATTTGCGGCTTTGGATTCCCCGCTATAGGCAATATACATATCCAGATGTATTGGTAATTCAGGGAACCCCAGCTTTGCATAACAGTAGAACAGATACCATTACAAATCCTTTGTTGATTGTTGAAGTTTTATCAAAATCAACTCAACAATATGATCGCACTGAGAAATTCCGTTATTATCGCTCAATTCTTGAATTTCAAGAGTACGTGCTGATTAATCAATACGAAGTTCAAGTAGAACAATATATTAAAACTGGGGAAGGTGAATGGCTGTTTCGAGAATATGAAACAGAGAGTGCCATTATTGCTCTTTCCTCAGTCAGCTTGGAAATGGCGATCGCTGATATCTACGAAGGTGTTGATTTTAACCAAAAAGAATCTAATTAAGCTTTAATCTTTAATCATTGGCAGCGTCACAGTAAAAGTTGTGCCTACTCCCACCTCACTTTCAACTAAAATTTCACCACCGTGTGCTTCTACGCACTTTTTGACAATTGCTAGTCCTAAGCCAGTGCCAGGAATTGCACCGACATTGGAAGCACGCTGGAAGGGTTGAAATAAATGCTGTTGCTCGCTTTGAGGAATACCGATGCCCTGGTCTTTTATCCGGAATATTACTGATTTATCTTGACCTATGAGTTCAAAATGAACTTTACTATCTGCAAGCGAATATTTGATAGCATTGGTAAGCAAGTTGCCTAAAATGTGTCGCAACAGGTGCTCATCCCATAATGCCTCATCCAACTGTCCACTGGCAGTAAACACAATTGTGATTTTCTTCTGGGCTGTACTTAGTTCAGTTTCTTGAATTAACTGACGACAGAAGGCTTCCAAATCCACAAGCACAAGTTCACATTGAAGTTTGCCTGTATCGGCTTTACCTATGAATGAAACTTCATCCAATAGTTGCGACATACTTTTGACGGCAGAACGAATCAACTGATAATGATTCAGTTTTTTTTCCTTGGGCAATTTGTCATCGTTGTTCTGCAATAATCCAGCCGCTAGTAGAATTGTGTTTAGAGGATTGCGGATATCATGAGACAGCATTGAGACAAATTCTGATTTAAACTGATTGATTTCTTTTGCTTTAAGCAACTCAGCCGTTCTTTCTTGTACTCTAATTTCTAAACTTTTATTATCTTTTCGTAGGCATTCTAAAGCTTGCTTGCGCTCTATCGCATAGCGCAAAGAGCGCAGGAGTACTTCTACATTCACTTGCCGTTTGACGAGATAATCTTGTGCACCTTGCCGCACTGCTTCAATTGCGAGCGCCTCATCATTGGTATTGGTTAGCACTACAATCGGCAAGGTAGGAGCAAGGTGACTCAGAATCGGGAGAGATGTCAATCCTTGACTATCTGGTAGCGTTAGATCTAACAAAATAATATCAAAAGGAATTTCTTTATCAATATAATTACTTAGTATATCTAGGGCTTCTCCCAACCGTTTAACGTGAATTAAAGTAAACTCCTTTGACTGGGCTTGCTTCAGAAACTCTTGTAACAACCTAGCTTCTGCTAAGTTGTCTTCAATTAACAAGATTTTTACTGAGCTTCCAACCATAGTTTGTTTTACAAGTGCTGAATGCAAAGTGTGGAGCGAATAAACAGGGAACAGAGGAAGACAAAGTAGAAAGTGCTTCCTTGCCCTTGTCTTCCCGATTCACTCGTTTTTTGAGCGTTGCATAGTTGTGGGATGAATTTGAGATTTGTATGACTCAATAGTCAGCGTGTCACTGCGTCTTTGCGTCAGCCTCAATTATCCTATTTTTCAGCAACACCCTTTTTTGTCCTTAGTCAGATGGCAAAGTCACAGTAGACAACCAAAAATCTTCTATTCCCTTAACGATTTGGAATAGCTGGCTAAGGTTGCGGGATTTGGTGATGTAGCAATTTACGTGCAAATCGTAGCTGTGAAAAATGTCTTCCTCGTTATGTGAGGTTGTCAGCACAACTACAGGAATGCGCTTGAGCTTGGGATCGTTTTTTATTTCTGCTAGAACTTCTCTACCGTCTTTTTTAGGCAGGTTTAAATCCAACAGAATCAAATCAGGGCGGGGTGCATCAGCAAACTCGCCCTCTTGGCGTAAATAAGCCATCGCATCCATCCCATCTCTGACGGTGATGACTTGGTGCGGTATCAAGCTATTTTTCAATGCCTCTTGGATCAGGCGGATGTCGGCTTTGTTATCTTCTACCAAAAATATTGTTTTGTGCTTTTCGTCCGTTTCTACGCTCACGATCGCGCCCTCCCACAGGAATTGTAAAGTAGAATGTTGCACCTTCTCCTAGTTGTGACTCTACCCAGATCCTCCCTCTGTGACACTCGATAATTTTCTTGCAGATCGCCAAGCCCATTCCGGTACCTGCGTATTCATCACGGGTGTGCAGGCGTTGAAAGATGATGAAAATGCGATCGCTAAATTGTGGATCGATACCAATACCATTATCTCGGACTGAAAATAGCCATTCATCCTCTAAGCGAGTAGCACCCACATGAATTTCTGGCGCTTTGTCACTGCGGAATTTAATGGCGTTACCAATTAGGTTTTGGAACAGTTGCATTAGTTGAGTAGGATCAGCCATAACTGTTGGCAAAGGATCGTGGGTAATCACAGCGCCAGTTTCGCTAATGCGTTTGCGCAAATTGGCAAGGGCGCGTTCTAAAGCTGTATCTACCTCCGTTAGTTCAAACTCAATTGCTTGCATATCCACCTTGGAGTATGCCAACACGTCATCAATTAGTGTTTGCATCAAACTGACTCCCTCGACGGCAAAAGTGATAAATTCTTTCGCGTCTTCATCGAGATAATCGTTGTAGCGCATCTCCAGCAATTGCACATAGTTTGCCACTTGATTCAATGGTTCTTGCAAGTCGTGGGAGGCGACATAAGCAAACTTTTTCAATTCCGAGTTGGAAAGTTCTAAATCGTGTGCTAACTGTGCCAGCTCATCTGCTTGCCGCAGCACGATGTTGACAATTGCTTTGCGCAGTTCTAATGCAGCTTTGATTTCTACATAACGCCACGGTAGAGAAGTTAAGCGAACAGTCTCTTTCCACAACTCAAATGATTTACGCGGGCAGAGGCGCGTACTGCCATTTGACTGCTTTACTTCAAACGCTTTACTAGGATCGCCACCCCAATTGACAGTTTGAATTACTTCCGGTCGAAACCACAATACATAATTGCGCTTAGAAATGGGAATAGCAAGTAAACCACTGGCAACGTTTTTAAAGTTATGTGCATCTGGATATAGCCGTGGCAAAGAATCTGTGTAGAAAATGTCTTCATTAACGGTATTCTTGAGCCATTGGACTAACAGGTTTACATCTTCCTCTGCGGGAGTTTGTCCGATTAAAGTGTAATTACCACCAAAACAAATTGCCGCTCCTTGCGCACTGGTTAAATCCAACAAGTTTGGTTGATGTTTAACCAAACCATCAATAAAGTTTTCTTCTTGGGACATATACTCAACCAATGCTGATTGAATATATGTCAGATGCATCCTGTAATCATAATCTTCTGTTTCTTCTCTGGCTGAAAGTTCAGAAAATATGACTCGCCCCAAAAATTCACAAGCTTTGCGTAACTCGTAGGAAACATATTTGGGTGTCTGATGATGACAAGCAATTAATCCCCAAAGTTTTCCTTCTTTAATCAAAGAGATGGTTAAAGAAGCACCTACGCCCATGTTGTGTAGATACTCCATGTGACAGCTATAGGGGCTTCTGAGAATAGAGTTGGTTAAATCGAGAGGACGTTGAGTGAGCGGGTTAACAGCAGGAAAGATTGCTACGGGCTGAGAATGAGTATCTGGAATTATTCTGATCCAATTTGAACTGAATAATTTTCTGGCTGGCTTGGGAATATCCGACTCTGGATAATGCAAGCCCAGATAAGATTCCATACTTTCTAGTTTTTCTTCAGCAAGTACGGAGCCATGCCCATCATCATCAAACTTATACAGCATTACCCTGTCAAATCCAGTGACTTTTCGTACTTCTTGCACAATAATTTGACACAAATCGCGGGTATTTCCTGTTTCTTCTAGTCTGCTGATGGAAGCTCTAGCTAAATGATAAATACTAAGAAAGGGGATATTTTCCTGAGAGATAGCAGGCTCTAATTCCAAAATCAAAACATTGTCCGCATTACGATGAAATACTCCATCAAATACTACGTAATCATCGCCTTTCCTTCTCAACCAAATTTTGACGGGATTGATAAAATCTAGACTTTCTTCTAAAAGTCCTGCTTTAATTCTCTCTATTTGGAACGGATCTAATAAATCTTCCAGTTTTTTTTGTAGTAGTTCTTCAGGAGTAATGCCAAAAACACTGGATGTATTACTGCTAAATTGCAAAATCTTTAAATCTGGCTCTTCTAAAACCAAAAGAACGCCATATGGTTGAATTTGACCAATAACATGAATTGGTGGTTCTTTCAAATTAGTCAAATTAATATTTTGCAATTCTAATTCCTTAACCATTTAGATCCTCCTCTCTCCTTGCGGATCGTTCAAAACTAAAGTAGCGATCGCCTGAATAACCAATTGGGTATACTACTCTCAGTAGATTAATTTTTGTAACTACCTTTTTAATCACAGATAGTTAAAGCTAAACGACAGGATTATACTCTTGCTAAATTTCCCAAGTTAGAAAAATCTTGTCTGAATTCTTAAGTCTTTTCCCGCCTTTAGTTGTTTTTGCAGTGTTTCTCAATTAACTTGCGTTCCCAGTCTAACAAGTCGCAGAGGAGTATTCAGCTAATTAATGTTAAAAGTCGTTTATTATTACATCTTCTCAATATGTACTTTGATGAATAAACAATGCATTTTATGTTTATAAATTACTAAGTTTGTAGAGCTTGATTTTAAGAAGGCAGCTATGCTGGAGGCAGAGGGCAGAAGGAAATTAGGACAAAGGGACAAGGAGACACGGTGACGCAAAGACACGGGCATAGGGCAAGGGGCAAAGGGCATAGAAAAAATCCAATTCCCAATCCCCAATGCCCATTTTCATGCCTGGCGATGAAACTTGTTTCATTGGGACTGCCTTCTCTGTTAAATCCAAGAATTAAACCACATCCGCAATCTGTAATCTTCAGGAGACAGAGGTAAAGCCAAATAAAGAGGCAGCCAGAAAACAAAAGCAGCCAGAATCACAAAGGTAATGGTGACACCAACAGCGCGGAGTGGTTTGTAATAACTGCGAAGACTCTGATCCACAAACCAAGCGATCGCTAAAAATGCAAATACCACTGCTGTCATGTAGTGATAAATAAAAATGCAGCGATTTACTGTCACCCAAGGAAGTATATTAGCGGCATAATTTAAAACCAAGTACAAAGCAATCCAAGTATCAAGTGAAAGCACTGCAACAGAAGAAAAACGCTTTTGCTTGACTAAAGAATTTACTACTAACCATCCAAGCATTAGTGCCAAAAACAACAATGCTGCTAAACCAAACCACCACAAAAAAGGATTGCCCATAGCATGGACATCATAAACTACTTCTCCAGTCCCCGTAGGTAAAGGTGGCCCCATTACGGGTAGTGGTTCTGTTAAACTTGTTGCTGTTTGGTACAAGTATGCCATTGGTCTAATCATCAAAGGCCATGTATACCAAGGAGCACAGTAAGGATGTACTTTAGAAGTGTTACCGCCTAAACCCTCATGAAACGATAAAATTTGTTGGTGAACTTCAATAAAATTAAATCTTGTGTCTATAAGTAAGTGAGGAATCCAAATCAAACTGTAGATTACAACTGGGAGAATTCCCAAGTAAAAAGCAATCTGAAAAATATTAAGCTGGGTTAAGTTTTGTAGTGGTGATAAATTCTGATCAGATTCCCATAAATGAAGGTTGTGTCTGCCATTGGTAATGTTGACATTAGATTGTGTGGCAGGTGTGGCAGAGGAGTGATTATTTACATCAGTTACTTGATGTCTGGCGATGAGAATTTTCCACGCCCAAGCGAATATCCAAAGCAGATAAATACCCAAAAGAAACCACAAACCATTCCATTTCGTGGCAATAGCAGCACCAAAAGCAATACCAGCAAGTACTAAATAAAATCTGCGTTGCTGTCTTTGTTTTGCTAGTGCTAATAAAAACAACCACTGCCCTAGCAATCCAAACACGACGATGTAGATATTGATGAGGGCATAACGAGACTCAACTATAAATATGCCGTCGGTGGCTGCGAACAAACCAGCAAGTAAAGCAAAGCTGCGGCGATAACTTAACTGATAGGCAATGCCAGTGATAATTAAGGGAATAAATGAGCCAAACAGAGCATTAATCCAACGATAACTCCAAGGCGATCGCACCGAACCCGTCAGCCCATTTACCATATCTTGTCCAAAGGGAAAGTGACTGCCAAGCCATATTCCCACTGCAATAATCAGTTTACCTAGTGGTGGATGACCATCAAAAAAAGGTTTGTGGGTAAGGTAGTTATTGCCAAAAGTGGCGTAGTAAACTTCATCAAATACCAAGGTATTAAATCTCTCTAGTCCCCAAAACCGCAGGGCAAGCGAGAGAATAAAGATACCTGCGATGCCTAACCAAAACCAATAATTAATCTTTTTAATTGGCTGTTTCGTCATTTTCCCACCTAAAAGCGGTTTTCGGGATATCTAGCTTGAACAGCAAAAATTTGAAAATCTAATTAGCTAAATGCACTAAGGTTAGTTGTGTATTCCTCGGTAGGTAGCAACTGCCAATTAGAGTTTCCATCCAGTTCTAATACGTACTCGTGGTATTGTAGCAAGCTAGGGCGGTGTCCGACGCTGATCAAGGTAGCTTGCTGTGTCCGCAGTTGCTGATACAGCTTTTGTTCGTTGGCAAGATCGAGGGCGCTAGTTGCTTCATCTAAGATGGCGTAGTTGGGTATGTTCAACAGCAGTCTCGCGAAGGCAAGGCGTTGTTGTTCTCCCAAAGATAATACACCCGACCAGTCTAACTCTATGTCAAAGCCTCCCACTCTTTCTGGCAAGTCGATTAAGTTTACCTGCTCTAGTACCTCATGCATCTTGCTTTCACTAATTTCGCCGCTAGTTTTGGGGTAAAGTAACTGACTTCGCAAAGAACCCAACACCATATAAGGACGTTGCGGCAAGAACATCATCTGTGCTAAAGGTGGACGAATAATTTGTCCTGTACCCGCATTCCATAATCCTGCGATCGCCCTCAATAAGGAACTTTTACCACTACCACTGTTGCCAACAATAACCAAACCTTCCCCTGGCTGCAAGCTGAGTGACAGTTCCCTCACCAAAGTACGTTCATAGTTGGGAGTCAGTAACGTTAGATGTCGTAAGGCAAGCTGGGAGTCTTCTGTTGTGTCGATAGTTGTCATTCCAGGCTGCGGCTTTGATTGTATTTCTAGAGCATCAGCCAAACCACCCATACGTTCAATCCCGGCGGCAAAAGCGGTGAGGTTTTCAAACTGACTTACGATCACAGACAAAGCATTGAAAATTTGCTGGAAGGCAATTGCTGCTTGGGTAAATGTGCCAAAATCAGTTTGACCTGCAAAGTAGATGGGTGCAATTACAATATAAGGTAGTGCAGAAACAAAATAGTTATAACTTTGAGTAAAGAAACCCAAATTTCGCTGCCAATTGATTAATAAATCAAAGTTGCGGATTGCTAACAAAAAGCGCTGTCTAAGTTGCAGAGATTCTTGAAATTCACCTTGGTAAAAAGCGATGGATTCAGCATTATCTCGAACATGAACTAAACCGTAACGAAAGTCTGCCTCTTTTCTAAGTTGATTGAAGTTAATGCCAATTAAACGTTGACCGATCCAAGCTGTGACTATTGTCCCAACAATTGCATATACAATCAATGCAATTGATAGGTAAACAGAAATAGATAATAAGACTCCAGTAAAAGAAACTAGAGTCACAATTGATGTCAGAATCAGTAGTAAGAAAGTTAAGCTGGTGCGGGTAAATGACCTAATGTCTTCAGAAATACGTTGATCTGGATTATCAATATTCTCATTAAAATTAATTTTGTAATAGGCACGGTTTTGGAAATATTTATCCAGAAAACGGTTTGTCAGCCAATCCCGCCAGTACAATCCCAGCTTATCTTGGATATAGCTGAACATGACAACAATCGGAGTCCCAATTACTAAAAGTCCCGCATAAATAGCGATAAATCGCCAAAAGGTTGTTGTATTTCCTGTTTGAGGAAAAGTTGCTAGCGAAGTATCAATGTTTCTGAAAATAAAGCTGATACTGACATTGATGACGTTAACTAATAATGCCAACAAAATCAACAGCGCTAATAGCCCTCTAGCTCTCCACTTTTGTTCAGAAAACCAGTAAGGCTTGGCAAGCGTCACAAATCTCCGCCACAGTTGATAATCAAATCGTTTCGGCTTAATTGTAGTTGCACTCATTGCTGAAAGACTTGGTTAAATCTCACTTTATTTAGGAATATACATGGACACTTGCCACCCGCCAGACTCAGGAATCTGCTTTGTCTGGATGAGTTTGCTGTTCCACTTTTGCTACTTCTAGCATAGTTTTGAGTAGCGAATCAGGATTGAGACTGATGGAATCAATTCCCTGTTCTACCAAAAACTGGGCAAATTCTGGATAATCGCTAGGTGCTTGCCCGCAAATACCGATTTTGCGATGATGTTTTTTTGCAGATGCGATCGCCATTTTCACCATTCGCTTTACTCCCTGACTGCGCTCGTCAAATAACCGCGCTACCAATGCCGAATCTCTATCTAATCCCAATGTCAACTGAGTGAGGTCATTAGAACCAATGGAAAAACCATCAAAAACCTCAGCAAACTCTTCAGCCATTATGACATTATTGGGTAACTCGCACATTACATAGACTTGCAAGTCATTTTCACCTTGCTTTAACCCATTTTTTGCCATTTCTGCTAACACCAGACGTCCTTCATCGGGTGTACGACAAAAGGGAATCATGGGAATCACATTTGTCAAACCCATCTCATCCCTGACTCGTTTGATGGCTTTACACTCTAAGGCAAAAGCTTGACTATAACCTTCATCATAGTAACGTGCTGCTCCTCGCCAACCCAGCATGGGATTTTCTTCATCAGGTTCAAACTGTTTCCCTCCTAGTAAATTGGCATATTCGTTACTCTTAAAATCTGACATCCTGACAATTACTGGCTTGGGATAAAATGCCGCAGCAATTCTACCTATGCCTTGTGCCAATTTATCAACGAAATACTGGGGTTTATCATCGTAAAGTGCAGTAATTGCCGCTATTTTTTCCTTCACAGATTCATCTTCTAGCTGCTCGTAATGAATCAATGCCATTGGATGAGTTTGGATGTGGTTGGCAATAATAAATTCTGTTCGCGCTAAACCTACCCCATCATTGGGAATGGCAGATAAATTAAAGGCTTCCTGGGGATTGCCCACATTCATCAAAATTTGCGTGCGGGTACGAGGCAAATCCTCTAAAAGAACTTCTTGTACTTCAAAAGGTAACAATCCTGTATACACCCGCCCTTCTTCTCCTTCAGCACAAGAAACAGTCACCTCTTGACCAGTTTTCAAGATTTCTGTAGCATTACCACATCCGACAATTGCAGGTACACCTAATTCCCGTGCGATAATGGCGGCGTGACAAGTGCGTCCACCAGAATTAGTAATAATCGCACTAGCTTTTTTCATAATTGGTTCCCAGTCAGGATCTGTTCTTTCGGTTACCAATACTTCTCCTGGCTGAAATTTCTCAATTTTGTCGGCTTCCAGAATTACTCGTACTTTACCTTGACTGATGGCTGAACCTACGGCTCTTCCCGTCACAAGCGGTGTGGGGACATTTTTCCTCTCCGCGTCTTCTACTAAAAGACGATAACTTTGCAAGACATTCTGTTTTCTCTGAGATTGTACCGTTTCCGGACGTGCTTGTACGACAAACAATTCTTTAGTGATGCCATCTTTTGCCCATTCGATATCCATCGGTGTGTAAGTGCCGTTGATTTGAGAATAATAGTTTTCAATCAAACACGCCCACCGTGCTAGTTGTAAAATCTCATCATCATAGAGAACAAACTTACTTTTTTCCTCGCTTGAAACTGCTATATTTTTAGTAGATTTAGAGCTGTTATCATAGACCATTTTTAATTCTTTACTACCCAATTTTTTATCAATAATGGGGCGAAATCCTGCTTTTAAAGTTGGTTTAAATACATAATATTCATCAGGATTAACAGTTCCTTGAACCACATTTTCACCCAAGCCATAGGCTGCTGTAATTAGCGCAGCATCTTTGAAGCCTGTTTCCGTTTCTATGGAAAACATGACTCCAGAAGATGCTAAGTCGGAACGCACCATTTTTTGCACACCAACAGCGAGAGCAATGTTAAAGTGGTCGAATCCTTTGATGTGGCGATAGGAAATAGCGCGATCAGTAAATAGGGAAGCAAAGCATTGATGACAAGCTGCTAAAACTCCTTTCACACCAGTAACGTTAAGATAGGTTTCTTGTTGCCCAGCAAAACTAGCATCAGGTAAGTCTTCTGCGGTGGCACTGGAGCGAACAGCCACATCTGTATCTGGATTGTATAGTTCGCAGAGGCTTTGGTAGGCTTTAGCGATCGCATCCTGCAATTGCGGTGGAAATGGTGTTTGCAAAATGAGTGATCGCGCTTTTTTTCCCCGTTCTCGTAAATTCCTGACATTATCTACATCTAAGTCAACAAAGAGTTTGCGGAGCTTTGCTTCTAACCCTGCTGATTGAATGAAATAACGATAGGCATAAGCAGTAGTTGCAAATCCAATCGGAACTTTGATTCCTTTGGGTATCAGTTGCTGAATCATTTCGCCTAAAGATGCGTTCTTGCCCCCAACTAGAGGTATATCAGCAATGCCAACTTCGTCGAACCAGAGGATGAGCGATCGTTCTTTAGAAGTTGATAAAAAAGTTTCTTTTATAACTGTAGTCATAAGTATTTTCTCCCTAATCAAGTCTCTGCCTATTCAGCAAAAATAGGCAGTGTAGTTCGTGACTTTAAAATTGCCAGTCTTTTTATTGACGAACCACTATATTTCGTAATTTACTTCATATTTTTTTTGGGATCACTATATCGAAAGTCGGAGAGGAAGCTTTATTCTCTGTAATCCAGTAAATATTGCTAAATAAGATTATAAAAGGTGTTTAATCTAATGATTGCTCTATTAATTGCAGTTATAAACCAGTATTCATTTTAATAACCTATTTTTCATCCAATCTAAATCTGCTTTTCACAATTCCGAAATAATCTCTATTAATGCTGAATTTATTTAATATAGGATTCCTATTTAATTTTTGAAAAAAGCTCAGTACACTGTTATTCTTTATTGTCTATCCCCTTTTCCCTGTCACCTGTCTCTACAAGTGATTCAGTAATCAAATCGGGTTGCTATAGATGCTTTTTGAACTGAATAAATAAGGCAGATTTGAAAAATTAAGATTTTGCAAGTAAATGTGAATTAATATGAACAATCAAGATGTTAATATTAAATTTCCTAAAGGTCGTACAGCATTTCTTGTCATTCACGGCGTTGGAGAACAAAGTCCATTTGAAACTATGGACTATTTTGCCCAGAACTTAATCTAATTCTTAAAATCACAAAATTTACAGATTCAGTTAGAACATCTAATTAAAAAGCGAAAATTATCAACAGGCTATCCTTGGACAGAAAGTTTTGTCAGAATCAATTCGGCTAATTCTCAAGCAGAAGATTTAATAGATATTCATGAATACTACTGGGCGCCTGATACAGAAAATAAAATTAGTATTCCGGAAATTTTACAGTGGGCTGAACGAATACTACAAGGTACAATAGATTTTTACAGCCGTAAAGAAAATAAACGTTTTAATCCAAAATCCAAAATTTGGTATTATTCGGTTTTCCCTCTATATTCTTCTCCCTCATCTCACAATAATTTTAGTCAAAATTTAAGTAGGGTTTGATTTAAACAGGATAACTATGTTTCCCTTTAATGTTTGGTATAACTCTTGCTATGGTGGAGAGTCTGTTTCTCGTAAGACTCAGCTAGAGCGGAAGTTGAGATTCCTTAAAACAATGCGAGATGATTTAGAGACAAAACTTGCTGGGCTGAATGCTGCTATTAGTAAGGTGGAGCAGCAGTTAAATCAGGAAGATGTGACTAGAGTGTAAGCATTTGTGGCTTACAAATATAGCGGTTCTGCTGTTTGGTAAAGTACACAACATATGTCTGGTAGCCAAGTATAGAAGCTGTTTTACTTCTGAGTTCTGCTGTATTCTCTTGATTTTATAAGTAGGCAGACATGATTAAATGTAAAATGGCAACTTCACAGAAAGCAGATGGGAACAGCCTTTTACCTTCTGCCTACCTTCGGTAGGCGCGAAGTGACTTCTGTAGACGGGCTTTGCCCGGCTTTCCGTCGGGTAAGTAGCCACTAGCTAACGCAACGCCTGACGGCAAACGTATCTACTGCCATTTGCCTTCTACTTAGATGCATTTTTTGAAACAGCGTTGCTCAATCGCGATATAAATCCAGATGTAGAGACGCGATATATTCCGTCTCTACAAAGGTTTTCTTAAGAGCGCCGTGCATTCAAACAACACCATTCTTTACGTTTCCACAAAGTCGCTACTATCCAACCATGTTTTTCTAAAGTGTCGGCAACAGCTTGCGACTGTTCAACTAAAATACCGCTAAAAATAGCCCAAGTTGTAGCTTTGGCGATCGCACTCATCTGTGGTACTAGTTCAATAATTACATCAGCCAAAATATTGCAAACAATACCATCAACTGGCTCTGCAACCAGTTTTGTCAAAACATCTACACTTCCTTGCGCCACCACTAAGCTTTCAGGCTCGATATTATTGAGGGCGCGATTTTCTTCCGTAGATTGCACTGCTAAGGGATCGTTATCTACCGCGTAAACTTTTTTTGCTCCCAATTTCAACGCACCGATAGAGAGAATTCCCGAACCACAACCAATATCGGCAATTACTCCATCTCCTCCCTGTACCTGAGTCAGAGCATTACCCAACCGCATTTCTAAAGATTCCAAACATAATTGAGTTGTAGCGTGAGTACCCGTACCAAAAGCCATACCAGGATCGAGCAGGATTAGCAAGCGATCACTGTTTGCTGGAGGTGGCTGCCATGCAGGATTAATCAAAAAGCGATCGCCAATTTCCTGCGGTTGCCAGTATTGTTTCCAACTACTTGCCCAATCTTGTTCATCAATCAACTGCCAATGCATGGTGGGTGCAGAAATTCCCATGCAAACGGCGTCTTGACGCAGCCACAATGATAGTGCTGCTAAATCCAAAAGCTGTGCTTGAAATATCGGCAAGTAAGCCTTAACCAGACTGTAATTTCCTTTTTGTTCGCTGGCTGTACCACGACAACCAAAAACCCCTAGCCGCCAAAAAATAGAATCTTCTAAGTCTGGCTCACAAAAAATCTGTAGTTCCCACCAAGTATTAGCCATAAGGAGCAATTAGCAATTAGCTATTAGCTGTTAACCATTAGCCAATTGCTAATTGCCAACAGCTAATGCCTACAAAGTTACTGTATAAGCATCCCGAATACCGGGTACTTTGATAATCTCAGCCAAAATCCCATCAGGTAAAGGATCATCAAGACTGAGAACCATCACTGCATCACCGCGAACAATTTTCCTACCTACCTGCATACTGGCAATATTGACATTAAAGCTGCCCAAGAGGGAACCAAGTTTACCAATAATTCCCGGCATATCTCGGTGGAGGGTAAACAGCATATGCTGGCTGGGAGGAACGTTAACAGGGAAACCATCAATGTTAGTCAGGCGGATTTCTCCATCACCCAACAAAGCACCAGTCACAGAGTGAGTACCCAAAGAACCTGTAGCTTCTAGATGCAAAGAACCTGCGTAATCTTTAATTGCAGCATCGCGTGTTTCAATGACGCGAATTCCTCGTTCTTTCGCTTCAAGGGTAGCATTTACATAATTTACTCGTTCCCGCAGTGCTTGGTAAAGAAGCCCTTTTAGGGATGCAACAACCAAAGGCTGACTCTTATTGGTTGCTAGTTCACCTTGTAGTCTAACATTGAGTAATTCTACCCTACCTCCAGCTAGCTGTCCCACCAGCTTACCGAGAGTTTCTGCCAACTGCATATAGGGTTTGAGTTCTTCCAATATATCAGGGCCAAGTCCAGGAATGTTGACTGCCGATCGCGCTGGTAATCCTAACAATACATCCCGAATTTGTTCGGCAACATCAATAGCTACATTCACTTGTGCTTCTGTCGTCGATGCACCTAAATGGGGAGTGAGGATAATTTCTTTACCCAAAGCTCTTAAGGAAGATTCTCCTAATGGTTCTGATTCAAACACATCCAGAGCAGCACCGGCAATTTGTCCTTGTTTGAGAGCCACAGCTAAAGCTTCTTCATCAATGATGCCACCACGAGCGCAATTGATAATCCGAGCAGTGGGTTTCATTTTTGCCAGCATTTTAGCATCGATGAGGTGGGTAGTTTCTGGAGTTTTAGGCATATGCAGCGTGATGTAGTCTGCTTGCTGTACCAATAAATCCAGATCTACCAGTTGACAGCCGATTTGTTCTGCTCGTTCTGTAGAAATGAAGGGATCGTAGGCAAGCAGTTTCATGCCCATTGCTTTGGCAACATTGGCAACGTGAGAGCCGATTTTACCCAAGCCGATTACGCCAAGAGTTTTTTTGTATACTTCTGCTCCAATGAAGCTTTTGCGATCCCACTCGCCGCGTTTTACAGATACATTAGCATCAGGGATGTAGCGAGACAAAGACAACATCATTGCTAGTGCGTGTTCAGCTGCGGCGATCGTGTTGCCCTCTGGAGAATTGACAACTACAATCCCTTTACGGGTAGCGGCGGGAACATCCACATTATCTACACCCACGCCGGCGCGCCCAATAATTTTTAGCTGCGTGCCAGCTTCAATAATTTCTTTAGTAACGCGAGTACCAGAACGAATCATTAGTGCATCGTAATCACCAATGATTTGTACTAGTTCTTCTGGTTTGAGATTTGTTTTGATATCAACAGTGGCAACTTGGGATAAAATATCAATCCCAGCTTGGTCAATCGGATCGGAGACGAGAACCTTAGACATGATACTTTGAGTTTTAAGCTAGAGGTAATGCGGTTGGTAGAATTTATAAGTTTAATGTTTATCTGCACCAATTAAGCAAGTGGTATGAATTTGCCAATAATCCAACACCAACCAGCTATACCCCTTGGTGATTGTGTGAGAGTCTTAGTTACAAAGACCTCCATCACTGAAGGTGCATAGACTTAGTACCACTCCCTCGGTAAATATAAACCATCAAGGGCGCAAATACTCATTATTTTATTAAAAATTTCAAAAGCGATTGGATCATACTTGTTGAGTTCCTACGCGATCGCTACCAGGAATTACACAAAAAATGCTGACGCAGCAACTCCGGGAATTAGAAGAAGATGGTATTATTCATCGCGAAATTTATCCGCAAATTCCCCCAAAAGTCGAATATTCGCTGACACCTTTAGGAGAAAGTCTCAAACCAATCTTATATGCAATGCACGAATGGGCGATTCAACACTTACATCAAATTAACCGTCGTAAAAATGCGTGACAAGGAGTAATGATAGTCAAAGCCAAATCTTATTTTATAAAATAGGCTATAAATAAAATAAGATTTAAAACTTGCTGACTTATTTCACGGCACTAAAATAAGACTCTTACTCATCTGTTTATATTATGCGAAGTGGTCGATATGTAAAACAAGTTGAAGGCTACAGTGCATTTCTCCCGGCTCCCTTACCTCCAGATCCGCCTATAAAGTTGGATGATCTAGAACTGATCCGTCTGCTATCCGATGCCGATCGCGCCTTAGGCAGACTTGATGGTTCTACCTCGATTCTCCCCAATCCTGACTTGTTTGTAGCAATGTATGTCCGTCAAGAAGCGGTACTGAGTTCGCAGATTGAAGGAACTCAAAGCACCTTAGAAGACGTGCTTCAGTTTGAAATCGATGTCAAAAATCAGGAAATTCCCAAAGATGTAGAAGAGGTAGTCAATTATATCCGAGCCATGAATTATGGGTTGGAACGCCTAAAGGAATTTCCGCTTTGTCTGCGCCTAATTCGAGAGATCCACGCCCATTTAGTTGACGGAGTAAGGGGAGGCGATCGGACTCCTGGTGAGTTTCGTACAAGTCAAAACTGGATTGGTGCAACAGGTTGTAACTTAGCTACTGCTTCTTTCATTCCACCGCCAATTACAGAGATGAACCAAGCTTTAGACAACCTGGAGAAATTTTTGCATGATACTAAATCTTTCCCTGTACTTATCCTATGTGGGCTAGCTCACGCGCAGTTTGAGACTATCCACCCGTTTTTAGATGGTAATGGGCGTATGGGACGCTTGTTAATCACCTTTTTACTATGTGAGCGAGGAATTTTACAGCGGCCCCTTTTATACCTCAGTCACTATCTAAAAGCCCATAGAATAGAATACTATGACCGACTTATGGCTATCCGTACAGATGGAGATTGGGAAGGGTGGTTAAAATTTTTCTTGCGAGGCGTTTTTGAGGTTAGTCAGTCTGCGACGGCAACCGCCCGCTCAATTCTTAACCTACGCGAGACTCATCGGGAAATCATCGGTCAGAAAATTTCTAGCAGTAATTACGGTTTGCGTTTATTAGACTTTCTGTTTCAGCAACCCATAGTGACTGTCAGGCTAGTAGAAGAACATCTTCAGTGCGCTTACGTTACAGCCAGCAAAACAGTAGAGCAGTTTGTAGAGCTTGGATTTCTTAGAGAAATCACTGGTTGGCAGCGCAATCGTCTATACCGTTATGAACCATATCTAGCTCTCTTTCAGCCACTTAAGATTACCACATCTTCATAAGGAAATGGACGTAACTGGATTCGAACCAGTGACCTCTACGATGTCAACGTAGCGCTCTAACCAACTGAGCTATACGTCCGTTTTCAGATTTGTAAGCATAACATATATTTCTTTAAAAAAGCAACTTCTTCCACAAAAAGCTACTGTTGTAACCTTTGTTGTGCTGATATGAGCAGTTGTTGTGCTTCTGGGTAAGCAATTGTCCCTGGTTTAACAGTTTTCAGTTCATTGATAACTCCCATTAACTCACCTTTGAATTGATTGCGATCTGTAGGAGGGTAAGCAACCAGTCTTTGGATTTGCTCGTTAGCTTTGTTGAGGGCTTGGGTTGACTCGGTTTCTGCTTGCTTGCGAAATTGCACAATACCTAAGTTGCTCTGATATGCAGCTAGTAGCTTTTGTGCTTCCAAATAATTTGGTTCTTCTACTTGAATTTTTTGCAGCCGTTCAATTGCTTCAACCCACAATTTTTCTACTTGTTGCCATTTTTCGGCTGGATGGGGTGAATTTTGTGAAACTTGTGCAGCTTGCAAGGCAAATACTTTTGCAGCCTCAATTAATGAACCTGTCTGGCTATTCCCTGTAATCTTGTGAGTGACTTTACCAAAATCGCGCTCGTAGGCTTTTAGCTTTGTTTGTGCCGTTTTTCCTGCTAGTGTTTCTTCTGGTATTTGCTTTAGAGAATCCAGCGCCGCTTGCATAGATGCGAGCGCCTTCTGTTGTTCTTGTGCATTCTTGGCTTGTTCGTATTGCTGCTTTGCAACCCCCAGAACGTTTTCTGCTTTGGTTAATAGTGTAAAAGCATTTTTTTCTTGAAAAACTTTTGCATCCATCCGCGCTACCTGGCGACGAGCGTCTTCAAACTCATCCAAGGTAAACTTCCAAGTGCAGCTAAAGAAGCGACAGTAAGCTTGAGGATAGTACCCCAGAAACCAAACTGGTAGATGATCCAGATGCTTTTGTGCTGCTTTAACTTTGTTTGCACCACGCTCAATATCAGCTTGGCTTGTAGCTTTATTGATGAGCTGATCTGCTTGTTCAACGTAATTTACCGCTCCACGATAGTTACGATCCATACTAATAAAACTAGGTAGTAGCAGAATTGGCGCTGTTTTGGTAATAGGCCAGCGAATCATAGGATAGGGTAAATTTACCACCCACACTACTCCAGTCACAGTTGTGACTAAAATAGTCGCCCATTTTATTTTGCTGAAAATGGCAGATGGGTGATTGGCTTTTGCAGCTTGCTTAATTGCCTTTTCGCTGAATTGGGGAAATACATCTACAACTGTATCGCGTAACTCATCTACATTAGCAGGATGACCTTTTTCTCGCCGCAGTTTTTCTAAGCGTTTCATAACGATTAGGCACTCGGTTTTGCCAATCTCGCCATCACTGCCACATTTTTCAACTTCAGCACTCAATATTTCAAAAGCTCGCTTTTTGAGACGGGACATAAAAAACTCAGGAATTTATGATTTTAGTATTCCCGTCGATAACGAAAAATATATAAATAACCTGGTGCTGCTTTGCCTTGTTGGGTATATGACTATAGGCGGTTCAAACTTCCAACTAAATATTGTTAGTATCTGTAAAGTGATTAACAAATTATTTTAGTACCGAGAATGCCGACTGCTTTAATTACAGGAGCCTCTGATGGCATTGGAAAAGCATTTGCAGAGGAACTAGCCGCACGCAATACAAATCTTGTGCTCGTTGCTCGTTCTCAAGAAAAGTTAAACCAACTGGCAAAAGAACTACAAGAAAATTATCAAATTCAAGTTGACATTATAGTCACAGATTTGACAGAAACAGGCGCTACTAGTGCGGTGTTTGATTTCACTCAACAACAGGGATTGACGATTGACTTATTAATTAACAATGCTGGTTTTGCTGATTATGGAGACTTTGCCGAAACAGACGAAGAAAGGCAAATTAAGATGGTACAATTAAATGTTTTGGCATTAGTCCATTTAACCCATAAATTTCTACCTCTGATGCGACAGCGCCGCTCAGGCAGCATCATTAATGTATCTTCTTTAGCTGCATTTCAACCGATCCCATACCTTTCTGTTTACTCCGCCAGCAAAGCTTTTGTTCGCAATTTTAGCGAAGCATTGTGGGCAGAAAATCGCCACTATGGTATCCGCATTTTAGTCTCTTGTCCGGGGCCAGTTGAAACAAACTTTTTTACTGAAGCTAAATTTCCTCCAGAACTAGCAGGAAGAACAAATAAAATATCTACAGCCAAGGAGGTTGTGCAGGAAACGCTAAAAGCTTTGGAAAGAGGTGATTCTACTGTGGTAATTGGTGGTTTGACGACTCATTTAATCACTAAATTAGCTGGTTTTGTTCCACGCACAACTTTAGTGAATATTTTGGAAAAACAATTTAAGGTGTAAGAGTTAATAGTTAATAGTCAATAGTCATTAGTTATCAGATAATCATTGGTGGTTAGTATACTGACTCACTAAATTACTGTTTACTAATTACCAATTACTGTAAGGGCGGGTTTTATTGATTATCTTTCGGTTAAAAAAGATAATTTATCTTCTAAACCCGCCTCTACTATCTCCTACATATAACGTATGAGTTGGACGCGATATCTATCTTTCTTGGTAATAGCAATATCACCAACTTCTAAACGCCCTTTGCCACGGATTGCTATTAAGTCACCTGTTTTGACTTGAGAACTAGCTTGAGTGATGTCTTTCCAATTCACTCGTACATCACCTGCATCTATTAATTCCACCATTTTACTGCGAGACATACTAAATCCAGCCGAGGCGATCGCATCTAAACGCAAAGATGCCTCCACGGTGGTTAATTCTTTTTTCTTCGGTTCGCGCACCTTTAACTCGCTTAAATCGATACGCTGAGTTTTCACAGGAACCGATCGCACCTGTTTGAGGTTCATCTCTAAAAAGTCTACTAATTCCGGTACAACTATTGCTTGTGCTCCGCGTTCGCCCAAAACAATAATATCTCCTGTCTTTTCGCGAACAATACCGGTTCCCAGCATTGCACCCAAAAAGTCGCGGTGAGTGGCAGTATCAAATAGAAAATTACCAGCGATATCTAGTGCGGCGATCGTGACTTGAGATATATCGAGAGGAAGCTCAGAACGAGCGATCGCTATTCTTTGACGTTCTGCTTGCGGATATCCTCCCCACGCTAGCAATTGTACTTCTGTTAATCGACCAAATACCTGCTGAATTTCAGCCAACTCTGGCGGAGACAGAAAATCTGTCAAAATCACTTCCCAAGTTTTAATGGCTTGTTCGGCTTGATCGATGACACGAGCTAAAGCATCTCGATTTTCAACACCTTTTAAAATTTCTTCCCTTGGTAGCATTACTAATGATTTGTTAATTGTTAATCGTTAATTGCTATCAGCTATTAGTCATTAGCCATTAACTATTGTTGATAACCTTGAATATTTTCTGGCTCATATTGACGTAAAATGCGGTTTGCTTGGCGAATCAGAGTTTCGGAGCCTTGAACCGCTATTAAGTATTTACCTTCATTCAAGCGGTTGCGGTACGGTAAAGCATCACCACTACCGACGATTAAGCCAATTCCACCACCTACAAACAGGCTACCCAAAGCACCACTACCAGCTCCTAACAATCCTCCAATGATGTGATTGCCAATGTCACCTGCCCAAGCAAAGGTGTTTAACCCGGTAATAATGCTGAAAGTCGTTCCGGCAAAAAATCCAAAGGGTATGAGCCAGAATGCCATTAACCTGGCTTGCTTTTTAGCTGGTTCTTTAGGATCGATTAAGCCAAATTCATCGGCTGATTTGTAGCCTTTACCTAAAATTGTGCCTTTTATGCCTTCTTTTTCTAAGGCTAAGTAAGCAGCTTCTGCTTGGATACGGTCTGATAATACGGCAATCAGGTAATTCATTGGTATAACTGGATATAACTTTGTTTGTTTGAAATCAGTTTTGCCTTAATTACCAGGGTATCAGTGCTGGGAGTTCTAAACCATTTACTCCAACAATACATCCAATGGCTCACAAAAATTGTTTATCCCCTGCTTGAGAATATACATTAAAACTGGTGCGGCTAAAATTTTCGGAAACGTCGGCATTGTATTTAAACGCTGCATAATCCCTTTGACTGAACCGTTAAGCAAGTCTTCACGAAATTCTTGTTCGCAAATCACAGCCCGCCACTTTCTTGCTAAGGCATCTAACCACTCTGAATTTGCTCTTTCTGGTTGTTGCCCTACCCGAATAGCTAACGTCATTGCTGCGTCTTCCAAATCGCCCTCACAATCTTCTATCATGTCCAATGCTTCCATTGCTCTGGGATCATCTGCCAATTGTGAGCGAAAGAGGGCGATTTCTTGCACTGTCACTGTAGTCATGGGATGTTTTTTCTAGCCAGGTATTGACCTCTCAGCTATGTTATTCCAAATTTTGACCAATATAAATTAACCTGCTCGAAACTGTAGAAATTTACTCTAGAGAATTGAGCAGGCTGTTATGGCAATACAATTTTGCGATCGCCAGCAATTTTGTATCTTTTTTAACTATTTAGTAAATAAAAATACGTTCCCCTATATAGTTATTAGTCCATAGCCCAAAGTTATTTGACAAATAACTAATGACTAGTGACTAATGACTATTATCTAACCTAACGTAATGCTCTGGTAGTGACAGCTCTTTGTAAATTAGCCAAAGCGCGGTTGTAATCCAAAATTGCGACTACACGATTGCCTTCAGCAGTAGTTAAATCAGTTTCAGCTGCAATCACATCGGTTTGGGTTCCCACGCCTGCTTGAAAGCGCAAACGGGCTAAACGGAGGGCTTCTCTAGCTTGATCTAGTGCAGCATTGGCAGTTTGGACATTCTCTAGGTTAGCTTGCAAATTCGAGTAGGCTTGTTCGACGTCAAAGCGAGTCTGATCGCGCTGTTGAGCAAATTGAGTTTCAGCAATCCGGATATTGGCTCTTTCTTGAGCTGCTCTGGCTCTGGCTGCTCCCCCATCAAATAAATTTAGGTTTGCCCGGAGTCCAATCGAGTAGCCATCGGTGACGCTGATACTATCATCGAACTGATCTAGCAGGTTATAGCTAGCAATTACACTCACTTGTGGGCCTAACTCTGAAAGAGCTAAACGTCGTCTTTGTTCGCTAATATTACGTTGTGCCAAAAACTGTTGCAGTTCCGGACGATTTTGAAAGGCGAGTACAATACTTTCTTCCAATGTTGGATTCCAAAGACCTGCTAAGTTAACTGGATCTGCTGCACTAATATTAATCGATCCTGGGATACTCAAGCGAGTTGACAATTGGCTGCTAGTAATTCGTTGCTGGGAAAGCGCTCTTGTCAAGTTCTGTTGGGAATTTGCCAAATTGACTTGCGCTCGCAGTACATCAAACCGCGTACCCACTCCAGCTCGTTCTAATGCCTGGGCATCCCGTAAGCTCGCTTCGGCATTTGTGACAGCAGCTTGCTGAATTCGCACATTTTCATCTGCTTGTTGCAAGTCGTAGTAGTTAGTTGTAACATCTAGACGGATTTGTTCAGACAAGCGCTCTACATCTAATTGCTGGAAGCGTACCTGCTCCTCAGCAGCGTTGATATTAGCTTGCCGTCTCCCCGAAGTGTAAATATCGTAAGTAAATTGTGCTGTACCATTAAAGGATGAAGAAGGTTCATCTTGGGATGGACTGCGTAATTCAGGTGGTACACCAGCTTCAGCTTGCCTTGTTCGTTCAGTCTGTAATTGTCCGCTAGCAGACTGCTGACGACCAATTTCAGCGCTCAATCCCAAATTAGGATACAAAGCAGCTTGTGCTTCTCGCAGACTAGCTCGCGCACGTTGTAGCTCTAGTAAAGATACTTGTAGCTCCCGATTGTTGCGCCGAGCGAGTTCTATTGCTTGTTCTAAGCTGATTGGTTGCGTTCCCCTCGTTCTCACTTCCTCTATTTCAGTTGGATACTGTAGAGGATTGGGGTTGGGATTGAGATAGTCAGGAATTGGTTGTGGAGTTTTAGATCCAGCAGGGGTGGTTGGCGCACTCTGAGTAGGAGGTGTTACTGGTGCAGGAGTGGTTGGCGTACTTGAAGGTACTTGCGATACTAATTCTGTCACTAATGATTTTTGTGAACAGCCAACCGGGTTCAAAATAGAAGCTTGCTGTTGACAATTCTGTACTTCTAGCAGTTTTGCCGCTCTCGAATTGCTAACATTACTCCGTAAAAATTTTGACAATGATGTACTAGGATTTTTCTGAGAACTTCGTTCCTGAGATGAAAGCTTAGACAAGCTTTTGTCTGGGACAGAACTTAGTTTTAAAGTAGTATCAGAAACACCTATTTTCTGTGATCGCCTCAGTGCGAGTACTTCACGCAGCCTCTGTCCGTTGTCTTTAGCTGTATTCCTGGAACTGGCACGGGCATTCGGCTTAACTTTGGGAACAGGAATACTAACTGATGTTTTGACAGGGCGCTTGGGTGTGCTTGCCAGCTTACCCAAGCTAGCTCCAGATGCGTTACTAGGCTGTATTTGGTTGCTAGTAATAGCACGGTTGTTCCCTGATAGATACTTGGCAGGCAAGGTGGCGCTCAAGCTAAAAATTGCTGCCTCATTTGCGGATATTTGTTCTACTGGGATACCAGTTTTTCCGGTAACTACAACTCCCAGATTTTGACTGCTGGGTGCTGATAGGCGATCGCCAATCGCAAATAGTTGCCGATCTAAATTATTTGCTTTCGTCAGCCAACTACCACTACTGATGGTGGAAGTTGAAACACTCGGAGGGACAACCTGCTGTAACCCACTGGCTTTCGCCGTTTCAGCCCAAGTGGGTTGGGTTGTTAATACAGCTGCTGTCACACCAGGCAAGAAACTATAGAAGATTTGCTGTCCTTTCACCGCATCCCCTCACACGACAATTAAGCGGCTTCAAACCGTTGATCACCACAGAACTATAGCACTATGCTAACTGGAGGTTCCGGAACTATCTTTGTCTTGAAAACTCTTGACTATACGAGATAGTTCGGCTTTTTCATCGATATTAACGCGGGTAGGTGCTCCACTGACAATTCTTTCATAATTACGGAAAGAATCTTTAATTTCTGGCCCATCAGCCGTAATATTGTACTCGCGAATACCCTTGTCATGCCAAGAGCCGCGCATTTTGAATACATTGATTGCTCGTGCCATTTCCCCACGAATTTCTACATATTGCAACATCAAAATTGTGTCAGTAATCGTAGAGATATGGGAATCGGTAATCGAATGTGATCCCATAAATTGATCTGTTGTATTGGTAAAAAAGCCCGTAATTTCTTCTTGCTTGGCGTAACCAGTGACACCAATCACAAATTGCCGGAATGCATTATTGCTCACACCTCGGGCTAGGGCAGAGAGGGAATCAATCGCAATTCGGGCTGGCTTAAATTCAGCAATCTCTGACTTAATAATTTGTAGATGATCCTCTAAACCAGTTGATTCGGGATAGGTACAAATAATTTTGAGCAAACCTTGACGTTCTAAATCTTCAAAATCAATTCCCCAAGAGTAAGCGTTGCGCGATAGTTGGGCGCGTGATTCTTCATAAGCAAAAAGTATTGCCCGTTCACCATTATTGCAGCCATCTTGTAAAAATTTGCTGACGAGTAATGTCTTGCCGGTACCTGTGGCTCCCGTCGCTAAAATTATCGAATCTTTAAAAAACCCTCCACCACACATCTCGTCCAAAGTCTTCACCCCAGACGATACTCGCACATTTGAGGATCTTTGAGTCAAGCGCATTGCTCCCAGAGGAAAAATATTGACTCCTTCGTTAGTGATTGTGAAGGGATACTCGCCTTTCATGTGTGTTGTCCCACGCAATTTGAGAATTTCCATTGTGCGGCGACGGCGTTCTCCTTCTAAGACATTGCGGACGATCACTACATTATCAGAGACAAATTCTTCTACCCCAAAACAGGCAACAGGCCCGTATTCTTCTGTGCGTTCTGTGGTAATGATGGTAGTAACGTTTAATTGTTTGAGTCTTGCTACCAAACGAAAAATCTCTCGCCGCACTACTCCTACTGCTTCATACTGCTGGAATACTGCTGTAATTGAGTCGATCGAAACTCGTTTAGCTTTGTACTTGCGAATTGCATACTGCAAACGCTCGATTAGTGCTGAAAGGTCGAAGTTGCCAACTATGTCTTGTCCTTCAGGATCGGGAGACGCATCGAGAATAAACAACTTCCCTTCGTCCATCAGACGTTGCAAGTCCCACCCAAAAATATAAGCGTTTTTAATGATATCATGTGGGGACTCTTCAAAAGTAACGAATACTCCTGGGTCATCAAAATAGCTGATACCGTTGTAAAGAAACTGAAGAGAAAATAAAGTTTTGCCAGTTCCAGAGGTACCGCTAACCAGGGTTGTTCTGCCCACAGGTAATCCGCCATGACTAATATCGTCAAAGCCTTCGATCATTGTACGAATTTTCTCTACACCCTCAAGTAACGGTGTGTGATTTTTCTCTGGTTGGTCGTTTTCTCTCATTTTTGTGGACTGTTACAAATGGGAATTCAACCCAGTTATTATATTAATAAAATTTGAAGTGTAGTTTGAGCTATTTATAATAGCTTATTCTTGGAATTGTTCTTCTTCAGACAGTTCTTCATATAGTAAATCTAATCCAATTAGCACTCTTTCTCTATCTGATAGATCACCGATGATTTTCCGAACGGGTGGGGGCAAGATTTTTGATAGTGTTGGTGTAGCTAGGATCTTATCTTCCTCGGCTAATTGGGGGCTTTTGAGCACATCGATCACCTTTAAAGCATAAATGCCTTGAAATTCTTGATCTAATATGTTCTTGAGGGTTTTTAATGCCCTGACAGAGTTGGGGGTGTTCCCTGCTACATAAAGCTTGAGAACGTAAGTTTTTCTTACCTTATTCATATCGATTGTACAGGCTGGAGATAAAATTATGACAAGATGATATTATCGGCAATTCTGTCATCAAGTTGGCTACAACATTAGATATCAAAGAATAATGTTTTTGGCTCTATACTTGTTTTCTCGCTTCAATTTATTTGCATCAACACTCACCTATGTCGATCATATACAGGCTATTTAGGAAGCGATCGCCTGTAAATTTCGCACAGATGAGCTAAGATATCGATTAATGTTAAACGGTAGTCAAGCAGGGTTTCGTCGCTCCGTCCCTCTAACTTTAGATGTTTAGAAAATTCGTCAATTAGCTCCATATGAATTTCTATAATTTGCGGCACAGGAATATTAGCACAAAATACTGCATTGATAAATTTATCAATTTTTTCTTGCAAATTTTTGTCTGTGGTAAAGTAATTTATGAGAATCTCACGGTAGTCCGATTTGATTTGCTGTAAAAATGCCTGGCGATCGGCTTTTGTCATTTGTTGAAATATTTACTGCTGTTCTGACTGATGACATCTAGCTACATACAAAATATGAACGAAAAAATTTTTTACTCAACGTTTGTTTGCAACCACTTCAGCACACGATTTCATGGAAAAATTCGTAGTGATAGCAAAATCTTGAACGCAAAATTTCACATTTGCTAAGTGCATTGTTCAACTAAACCTCCAAGAAAAACCTACTTAATGATTAAAGAGCTAAGTAGTATTAGCTTGAAGAACCTCTATAGGAAATACGCAACATAGCACTTATATATTTAAACAGAGTTAGCTCTATGACCTCCTTCGCTCTAGGCGACTCAAAGTAGTAAAAAAGTATTTAAATAAATCTAAACGCTACTTCATACAGTCGAAGCAGGTATGTGAGTCAAAGAGTAAAGTTATTTAAAGCAAGCAGCCTCAATAACAAATTGTAAACTAAATATTAACAAATATTACCCTATTGTTCAGCAGAAGCATTTCATCGGTCTTTGAGGAGGCGTTGGACTGAAAAAGGGTGTAGAGTGTGGGTTATCCCCATCAATCTCCTTCACGAGACTTATATACCTGAGATATTTTGTTTTCGCCATCGACCTCCTTGAGAGGTTTCAAGTCAATTGCTTGTGGGAGAGGATGTCAATTCTTGTATTTCTCGTATTCATCCCTACACCCTACACTCATTCGCTAATTACTCTCAAATTAAATCCTGCATATCTATCTAAATATATATTTTGACTTTGACTCCTTGATAAGATACTTAAACGAAGTTAAATGTTTGTCGCATTCTAAATCATTATAATTCCTAAAGGTTCTAAAGCGAATATTTAGAGCCATAATTGGTTTAGCTGTCGCTATCTTAAAACAAGAGTTTTAACATCAGAAAAACACTGATGAACAGGAGGCTGTGGTTGTGGCGGTAATTACCGTTAGTTGTAAACTACTTTGGTTCAAAAGTAGCTTTCCACTCAAACCCTCAGGTAAATTCCCATAAGGTAGGATAACTTAGCCTCCGGAACTTTTAAGCGGTAAAGCCAAATGCCGTTGTGAGAAAAAACTTGCTTGTTGCAATCAGCATAATTTATGAAGGTAAATTTTGTTCTAAGAGTTGCAAATGTGACAACTATCACCTAAATCCTGCATAATTTGAGGAGATTAGGTTGAGGCGCTAAAGACTATACACCATACTGGCAGCTTGGTAATGCTGGATGCTTCCGCAGGAAGAAAGACCCCTGAAGCCTTATGTCAATGCTAAAGTACCCGCTTTATGAATTTATCGCCACCGCGCCCAGCTGTGTAGAAACAACTGCTTTAAAAATGGTGCTGGAAATTTTTGAGCAACAGCAGTGCGATCGCTTAGTAGTTTTAGATGAGCAACAATGCCCAATTGGGTTAGTTTATTCTGGGCGTTTGCTGACCACACTTTTAGCAGCAAATCAAGCAGAGCATAAAGGTGGTGGGTTGATTGACTTGCAGGAGCCTCTTGCCAAATGGCACTCAACCTTAGTTGAACCAGTCAAGACATTCCCAGCGACATGGAGTATCGAGCAATTGAACTGGTTTGTGCGATCGCAACAAAACCAGAATCATACTCACTTAGATTGGGTACTCATTGACTCAAAGGGCAAGTTTTTAGGACTAGTAGATAGTTTGCGTCTGTTGAAATTTTTAGCCAAGCAGAAAGTAAAAGTTCAGCCACAGGAAAATAAATCTTCTCACCTCCCCTCTGGTGCAGGCAACACAACCAAAGATTCTTCTTGGGTGGCTTCCCCCAAAGTAAAATCTCGTCGCCGCAAACTAGCAACAGAGCAAGCTACTGTGCCAGAAGTCGTAGGTGCCTCTGCGGTGGCGGAAGAAAAAGCAACTGTCATGGAATCGCGAGCACCATTACACCAACCATTAGTACAGTTGTTGGAAAGATTACCTTGGCCTTTGATGTTACAAACTAGCAATGGCGAAGTAGTCACACAAAATCCAGCTTGGTGGCAGCAATTGGGAGTGTTAAAAGATCCAGAAGGAGTGAGACAGGAGGTAGAAGCAATACTCACCCCCACAGTTGTGAAAAAACCTGAATACACAACTGCTAAAGTAGCAAATAATGCAAACGCTAAGATAAATGACAGTTGCTATCAAGCACAGCCTACACCCATCCAAGTTCTGGCATCAGAAAATGACTTATTAAATGACAATACGGTAACATTACCAACAGGCGTGCCATTGCGGCCAAAATTAACTACACCAGATCCAAATCCCTTTGCCAATCTACCTGCACAATCATCTACTCTGCGAGAAGCCGCAGACGCATCAACAACAACAAATCGCTGCTTTTTGGATAGCCAGCAGGGTACTTGTACCTGTGTTGTAGAAGTGCAAAATGGACAAGAGCGAGTTTGGCAATTTGCCAAAATTCCTCTAGATAGTTCTGATTTGAAAACCAAAAGTTCTGAGTCAGGCATGGTGACAAGCACTGACTTGTGGCTGATGCTAGCAACAGATGTGACTGAACAGCAACAACTCAGCAAAGAACTAGCAGCGAAAAATGCCGATTTAATTCAACTAAATCGTTTAAAAGATGAATTTTTAGCCTGTATTAGTCATGAACTCAAGACTCCTCTCACCGCAGTCTTAGGATTATCGCGATTGCTAGTAGATCAGCAATTAGGAAAACTCAACGAAAGGCAAGCGCGTTATGCCGGGCTAATTCATCAAAGCGGACGTCATCTGATGAGCGTGGTCAATGATATTTTAGACTTGACCCGCATGGAAAGCGGACAGATGGAGTTAATGCTAGCAGGTGTCAACATTCGGACAGTGTGCGATCGCGCCCTATCAGAAGCCAAAGCGATGCATACTCAAAACCGCAAAACTACGATTGCCTCGCCAGCACCAGCAGTTGTCAAAGAACACCAATTTACCCTCTCGATTGAACCAGGTTTGGAGGAAATTGTCGCAGACGAATTTCGCCTCCGGCAGATGTTAGTACATCTGCTCTCCAATGCCTTTAAATTTACCGAAACAGGAGGCGATATTGGAGTCAGGGTAAATCGGTGGGAAGGTTGGATTGCCTTTACAGTTTGGGATACGGGTATTGGTATTCCCGAACACCAACAACATTTAATCTTTCAAAAATTCCAACAATTAGAAAATCCCCTCACCCGTCAGTTTGAAGGTACCGGTTTGGGATTGGTACTAACTAGAGCTTTGGCTCGTCTCCATGGTGGAGATGTTAGCTTCTTATCTCGTGAAGGACAAGGTAGCCAATTTACTTTGTTATTACCGCCGACTCCTCCACACAAAATTGGGGCAGGAGAAGATAGCCATGAAATTGCTACAGAAAGTAGTTATTATTCGCCCTCGTCTCTAAACTCACTCGCCCCTACCTCAAATTCCCATTCATTAGTTTCAACTTCTCCAGCCAATCGCAACAGTTTAGTTTTGATTGTAGAGGCAGTAGCCCGATATATAGAAGACTTAACTGAACTATTAACAGCTTTGGGCTACCGAGTTGTAATTGCGCGATCGGGATGTGAGGCAGTAGAAAAAGCACGCCGCTTACAACCAAAAGCGATATTTCTCAATCCACTACTACCTTTGCTGTCGGGTTGGGATGTACTCACCTTACTAAAATCTGATGTTGCAACTCGCAGCATTCCTGTAATTGTGACGGCAACAGCAGCTGAAAAAGAACAAGCATTTGCCAATCGTGCTGATGGTTTTCTCAGTTTGCCAGTGAAGCATCAAGTGTTGGCACCGCTATTGGAAAGTTTGTGTGCCATGCCAGAACCAATGCTGCAAAATGCAATTAAAGAAACTACGGTTGAGCACACGCCACTGCGAATTCTGAGATTAGTTAATCATCAAGGAGATACTTTAAATTTACACCCTTTTTTACAGCAGCACCGGGTGATAGAAGTAGATGACATCGAACAGGCAGAACTTTTGGCTAGAGTTTGGCAATTTGATGTAGTGTTACTAGATGCAGAAATGCCAACAGCACAAGCCTGCTTGCAGAGACTTAAAGCTAATCCTCGTTTGGCGTCACTACCGCTAGTAACCTGTGATGTAGCTACCACCCAGGCGGCTTCTCAAGTAGCTGGATTATCAGTGTTTCCTTGCTTAACACAAAACAGCACAGACAACAGTAATAACGACAAGCAAGTGGACGCTTTGTTATCAGTATTGCAAATTGCAGCTAGTATATGCTGTCCTCCCAGCATCTTAGTGGTGGATTTGGCACTCTTACCTGACTTACCAGACACCAAATACAAACGGGGATCAAGAGCAGATGGTGTTCGTTATGCCAAAGGTGCTTCCTTGGGGGAGTTAACTGTAGACGAAAATACCCCTTTTCCTAGCCAAAATCTGAAATCTTCAACTACCTCTCGCGGTTCGGAGTGGTTCCAAGCTTTGATTCAATATTTGCAAACTGCTGGGCTGAAAGCGACAATAGGGCGTTCTTGGGCAGAACTGTTACAACAACTCCGTCACGAAAGTGTTGACTTATTGCTGATTTGCTTGAGAGAAACTAAGATGCCAAAAGAGGTATTCTCAGCACTTAGGGCATTGGAGCAATTACCATTTCAGTTGCCACCAGTTTTGGTACTCGATCAGCGACGAAATCCCGACATCTCCCATGAAGGTTCTGTTGAAAATGTAGTGGGTGCGATCGCAAGCGAAATCCTCCCCCGCTCAATCTCTATGGAAGACTTACTAAAGCATATCAATCAAGCTTTGAGTACCAAAAATAGGTAACAGCGAATGGGGAACAGGAAACAGGTGCCGCTGTTGTGTCTACCGCGTCTACTGCCCTCTGCCTTTGTTTATTTAAAATCTTCAAGCAAAGCAAAATTAGTTTCTCCTGAAACTAATTTTAAATTTTGAATTGCTTATTATGGATCTGGACGAATCGAAACTGTCCGGAGATGCCATGCCAAAACGGCTGATTACAGAGTTAAATAGTTGGTTTCAACGGGATAGAATTGTCAGTAATCTTGTCATTTTTCAAGACATTATTGTTATCTCTCTCTGCCTTGGTTTATTCTGTGTGATGCTGATCCGATTAGTAGATATGTTCTTCTCCCTTTTGCATCCATTGGATTTAAGGCAAGTAACCTCTGATATCTTGTTCATTTTGATTCTAGTAGAGTTATTTCGGTTGTTAATTGATTATTTACAAGAACAGCAAATCTCTGTTGTTGCAGCAGTAGAAATCACTATTGTTTCTGCCTTAAGAGAAGTAATTTTACGTGGTGTACTTGAAATTCCTCGTGACCAAATTTTTGGAATCTCTGTATTTTTAATAGTATTAGGAGTTATTTTAATTGCGATACCTTGGATGTCTCGATTTTTTGATCACGTCAAAATTCCTCATCCCGAAATTACTGAAGATTCTACACAATTATCATCATAGATGTTTTTAAGTAATTATTACCCTCAAGATATCAATATATTTTCATATCTATCTTTGTAGGTAATAATTTTATAAGTAACTATGAAAATAAATCAGATTTGTAGCTGTATAAAATTACTGTTTATTCAGCAATAAGTAAATTATATTGACTTGTTGCTTGATAATTAATGCTAAGAGAAACGAAAATTTCTGTGGTATTTACCACCACAGAATAAATTGAGCATAAGATTAAAATTAGAATCTTAGAGCAACTACCCATTAGAGGAGTTCTTATTCGGGAATCTGGCTGTTGTAAATGCTGATGTACTGCTCATAACTCCTAATTATGGGAGAGGAGAATAAAGATGAAAATCGCTTTCGCAACAACTGATCGGGTTAATGTAGATGCTCATTTTGGCTGGGCGCAGGAAATTGATGTTTATGAAATATCAGCATCTGGATACAATTTTGTAGAAACCCTCAAGTTTGATGGTAAATCCAAAAAAGTAGAAGTAGAAACTAAGCAAGATGAAAGTAAAATAAAAACAAATAAAGATAGTGAAAGTGACGACAAAGTAGCAGCTAAACTTGAGGCATTAGCTGACTGTGCAATTGTTTATGTAGCGTCTATTGGAGGTATTCCTGCTGCTAAATTAATTAAACAAGGAGTGATGCCAGTACGACCACATTCCGAACAGGAAGATATTGCTTTTATTCTCAATAAATTAGTGCAAACCTTACAAGGTAATCCGCCTCCGTGGTTACGTAAAGCTCTACAAAAGTAATCGAAATAAGTAATTAGTCATTTGTCATTAGTCCTTTGTGTGACAAATGGCTAATGATGATCGCAACGAAAAGATATGCAACGCCAGACGCCCATGACTACTCACCTTTGCTGCTGAAAAGAGAGCCTCTGGCTCTAATTCTCGTTACCAGGTTCAACCTGGTAATGAGGGCTTGTGGGCTGTTAGTAGTGGTGCAAGATGTGAATGGAACAGAGGCAGAACGCGGAGAATAATATATAAGGGGCATTTGAGTAATGAATCAAGTTCTAATTAACGATACAACTCTGCGTGATGGCGAACAAGCAGCTGGCGTTGCCTTTAACTTAGATGAAAAAGTGGCGATCGCAATTCTTCTCGATGCGATCGGCACTCACGAGTTAGAAGTTGGAATTGCAGCGATGGGTGGGGAAGAGCAGCGAGCCATAGCCACAATTTGTGACTTGGGTTTGCGAACTCAACTACTCGGCTGGAATCGTGCGGTTATCTCAGATATTCAAGCTTCTATCAGTTGTGGTTTGCAGCGAGTACATATTTCTATTCCTGTATCAGAAATCCAAATTGCTGCTAAATTTCAGGGAAAGTGGCAATTCGTTTTGCAAAAACTCAAAAGTAGTATCAGCTTTGCCTGCGATCAAGGGTTGTTTGTATCTGTTGGTGGAGAAGATTCTTCTAGAGCTGATGAAAATTTTCTTCTAGATGTGGCGCTTTATGCCCAACAATGGGGAGCATCGCGGTTTCGCTTCTGCGATACGGTAGGCATTCTCGATCCTTTCACGACTTATACGAAAGTGAAGCAACTTGCGATCGCATTATCGATACCTATAGAAATGCACACTCACAATGATTTTGGCATGGCAACTGCCAATGCTCTGGCAGGAATTAAAGCTGGAGCATTATCAATCAATACAACGGTAAACGGGTTAGGCGAAAGAGCCGGAAATGCTGCATTGGAAGAAGTAGTCATGGCTCTTAAATACATTCACGGTATGGATTTAGGTATTGACGCTCCTCGTTTGCTGGAAATATCTAAACTTGTGGCATCAGCATCAGGTTGCAGTGTGCCTGCTGGTAAAGCAATTGTTGGTGAAAATACCTTTGAATTTCCATCTCAATTTCTACAGCAACAATATCTTCTAGCAGAATGAGGGCAACCAAAATTTCACTAGTTAGGATTGGGGATGATAACAAAATTTTGAGTGATTAATTACTTAATTAATTATGGAAGATGAAACAAAACGTAAGCTTTTATCAGCACTATGTCATGGAGCAATATTTTTTAGCTCATTGGTTGTGTCTATAGGTATACCCATCGCCATTTTGTTAATCAGTAATGATTCTGTAATTAAAGCCAATGCCAGAGAATCCCTAAATTTTCACATCAATCTCTACGTTTATGGGATTATCTTTGGATTGCTGGCTTTTATTGCTATTGGTGTTCCATTGCTGATTATATTGTGGATTGTAAGTTTAATCATGCCAATTATTGCCATCATCAAAGTCCTTAACGAACCTCAAATAGCCTATCGCTATCCGTTTATTTTTCGCTTAGTTTAGTAGAAGTAAATTTTAGCGATCGCTCTAATAGTGGAGTTAGAGCGATCGCCCCTAAATACAGGTATCATGCCCGTGGGTAGGGATATATCTAGCGATCGCGCCCATAGTTAAAGATATAGAATTCGCGATCATAATTCTACCAAGGTAGCCAAAGACAAATTAAATTTCTCTTAACCGTATAGCTACACTACCTGCATGAGCAGGCAATCCTTCTGATTCTGCAAGGGTGATGGCAGCCTCACCTATATTGTGCAATGCTTGTTCATCACATTGTAAATAGGTAATCCGTTTGACAAAATCATAAATACTTAAGCCAGAAGCAAAGCGGGCAGAACGTGCCGTTGGTAACACATGATTTGGTCCACCTACGTAATCACCGATAGCCTCTGGAGTATGGCGTCCTAAAAACATACTGCCAGCACATTTAATCTGGTTTGCTAGCAACTGAGGAGCGTCTACACATAATTCCACGTGCTCTGGTGCTAACTGATTTAAAAGCGGAATACTTTCATCTAAGTTGCTCACAACAATCACCGCACCATGCTTTTCCCAACTCGCGCTTGCCACTTCTTTAGTGGGCAAGGTGGCGAGAACTTCCCCAACAGCTGCTATTACCTTTTGAGCGAAGCTTTCCGAATCTGTAATCAAAATTGATTGAGCACTAGGATCGTGTTCTGCCTGCGACAGCAAATCCCAAGCAATCCAGTCTGGATTATTCTTACCATCTGCCACCACTAAAATTTCTGAAGGTCCAGCAATGCTGTCAATACCAACTCTACCAAAGACTTGTCGTTTAGCTTCAGCAACATAAGCGTTACCAGGGCCGACAATTTTATCTACAGGAGCAATACTTTCTGTACCATAGGCTAGGGCTGCCACTGCTTGCGCTCCACCAATACTATATATTTCCGTAACTCCCGCAACTTGAGCAGCAGCCAGCACTACAGGATTAATCTCACCACGCGGCATCGGTACTGACATGACGATCCGCTCTACTCCAGCAATCTTGGCAGGCAGGGCATTCATTAACAGAGAACTTGGATAGCTTGCTCGTCCGCCAGGTACGTAAATTCCGACTGTCGGCAGTGCTACCCAGTTTAATCCCAATTTCACTCCGGCTGCATCGGTATAAGCAATATTTTGGGGTAGCTGTTTTTCATGAAAAGTGGCAATTCGCTCTGCTGCTACTTCCAGTGCAGACTTGACATTAGCAGGACATTGTGATGCTTGCTCGGCAATAAAAGTATCACTAAGACGAAAGGACTGGGGATTGAAATGGTCAAAGCGGCTAGTATATTCTTTTACTGCTGCATCCCCACGCACTCTGACATCAGCGATAATATCTCGTACTGTCCCACTGACATCAACCGTTGCTTCCCTTCGCTCATTCACAAATGCTTGGAATTTGGTAGAAAAATCTTGGTCGGTAGTTTTCAGTATTTGCATGGACAGTTTCTCTAAACTAGGGGCGTTCTACTAGTGTAGTGGGTTGTGTTGCAAAAACTCGTTTAGAGAATGAAAACTCTGCTTTAAATATTCTCACAACCGTTTTATCTCCCCAAGTTAAAGCAGATTCCCCGTCAAAAGGGAGACTTTGAAATAACTTCCCACCTTAAAAAGGGGCTAGGGGGGATGAAGATAAATATTTAATACTTCTAAGATATCCTTTCGCTTGGTATTATCACTATCATCATTGCTAGCTTCCCAGGGTTTTTTGAAGGTTTACTAGTACCAAGAGCCTAGATAAGATGATTGGGAATATTGTAAATTGCAATTATGATGAAGCAATTACTAAATCAAGAAATAAAAATACAGAAATTCAATCTGTTAATACTAATTAAAGCTATCTACTAATAGTCAATCCATACTAAATTTTATTTTGAGTATTATAAGTTTACAAATATATAAATTAACAGTATTTACGCTACAGGTATATACAAATTATTTATTTGCTTTTCTATAAATTTGTAATCTCATACCATTTCTATATGAAGACACATAGAAATAACCCCACTGCCTGCGGCACTCCCCTTGCCAAGGGGAGGTTGGGAGGGGTCAAAATAATGTGCAGCTTTACACAGAATTGGTATAAATATAAAAACATATAAAAATCTCACTTAATTACCGGGTATTATGAAATACATTTATACGTTTTAGTGTGAAATTATGATAGAAAAAATCTGAGTAAATCCGATGGGATTAGTGGTCATTTAAGATTATCGATAAAACCTAAAAAATATTTGTAATCGACTATTGATTATGAAAATTCCTTAAAATAGTATTTACTTTGTGGTGAAAAATGAAATAAGCTATTTGCAAATTTAGCAAAAGATAGATGAAGTTGTGTCTATATATAGGACTCCGATTCGATTTTTGAAAAAATCAGTACACCTCTAACTACCTTCTAAACTGTTCCCTGTTCCCTATCTCCACGAATATTTCAGTAATCAAATCAGATTAATATAGGTTTATTTATGTCTAAAAATCCTAATAAATTTACGCTTAACTTAGCTATATGAATATAAATTAACGTATCCACAAGCGACGCATAGTTTCTGACTCGTTCTTTTTATAGTAGAAATTTCATGCCTTTTGCCCCAATTGGATGAGGAGCTTTAATTTTTGAACATCCTAGAATTTTCTTTATTAGTGTGGCTGGGAGCTTTCAGTGCGGGCTTTGTTGGGGCATTGACAGGCTTAGGAGGAGGAGTTGTCATTGTCCCTTTGCTAACTTCTGTATTTGGTGTTGATATTCGCTATGCTGTAGGCGCTTCACTCGTTTCTGTCATTGCTACAAGTGCTGGTGCAGCCTCAACTTATATTAAAAAAGGCTTTGCGAATCTACATTTGGGAATGTTTTTAGAAGTTGCAACAACTATTGGGGCGATCGCTGGTGCTTTGATGGCGACGTTCGTGTCTGTCAAAGCATTAACTATTGTCTTGGTAATTGTTCTACTTTACTCTGCTTATCTTTCAGGGCAACCTAAGTTAGAAAATCCAGAAAACGACATAACCGATCCTCTTGCTGATTATCTCCAACTCAACGGTACTTATCCCACACCTGAAGGTGTGATGTCTTACCAAGTTCATGCTATACCAGCTGGATTTGCCGTGATGTTGGTTGCTGGTGCAATTTCTGGGTTACTGGGAATTGGTTCAGGAGCGTTTAAAGTTTTAGCAATGGATCAAATTATGCGTATCCCCTTCAAAGTTTCGACTACCACAAGCAATTTTATGATTGGTGTTACCGCCGCAGCATCAGCAGGAGTTTATCTCGCCCGTGGTTATATTGATCCAGGGTTATCTATGCCAGTCATGTTAGGAATATTACCTGGTGCTTTTTTAGGAGCAAGAGTTCTGGTAGGTGCAAAGACACAGATATTAAGAATTGTCTTTAGTCTGGTGTTGGTATCAATGGCTGCGAAAATGGTTTATCAAAATCTCGCTGGAGGAATCTAAACAATTCAAACTTTAATATCCAAAAACGGCAGTATTGGCAAGCAACTTGGCAGACTGCACTAGGTAATTGCTATTGGAATTGAGTATGTTTAAATTAAATTCTAATCAGTTGTCAACCTCTGTACAGTCAGATAGTCGAGTTATTACCTTACCATTGCAGCTACAAAATGCTAACTCTGACATCAATGCATTAACTAAGCCAAGTCTTGAAACTACAGACATCTATGTTGACACTGAAAATCAACAATCGCAGATTATACAGAATTTACATCTACTCAATATCTTATTGAGTAATCTGCTGAAATATGGTGTTTTGCTTGCTAGTAGTATGGTTTTGTTTGGTGGCATACTCTATTTATTACAACATGGGGCTGAACCTGTTGATTATCAATTTTTTCACGGTGAACCATCCGAGTTGCGTTCTCCCACTGGTGTTGTAACAGCTGTTTTGTCTGGTAGTCGTTGTGGCATAATTCAGCTGGGATTGTTAGTGCTAATAGCTACGCCAATTTTGCGGGTAGTAGTTTCTCTGCTAGTTTTTGTTAAACAACGCAACTGGATTTACGTAACAATTACCACTTTAGTACTAACTGCTTTAATTTATAGTCTTGTAGGAGCTTACTATTAAGTGGTCGTGCAAAATAAATTATCTAGTTAGAAAAGGGAACGGGGAATAGGGTTGGGGGAAAGAATACAGCTATTTCAGTCGTGTTGAAAAATGTCTAAATATTTATGCGTAGGTACTTACAGCCATTTTCAGATGAATAGACCACATAATACTGTAGGGGCGGGTTTTGTTTAAATCTCTAGCTCAAACCGAAAGGATATCTGCTAAACACGCCCGACAATAAATTGTGGTTCAAATAAATGAAATTTGCTGTAATAGAAAATTTATAAGTATTCAGGTGTGAAAATCGAGAGGCTCAGATCCCCAACTTTTGAAAAAAGTTGGGGATCTTGTTGTTCACTAATCAAACTTTTGTTGTCCTAATGCTAGCAATCTTCCGGTACTCCTCTGCCGCTTGTTGACAAACCCTAGCGCATTTTTGGCAATGTTCCAAGTTATACTTTTGGCATTCCTTCGCACAGGCTTCGCAGATGTCAGCACAAGCTCGTGCAAGATGGGAAATGAAGTACGAACCACGAACCATGTAAGTTGCAAGAGTTTGGCAAACTTCGGCACAATCGAGACACATTTGAGCGCATTTAACCATGTCTGGATGACCCATGCAGGCTTTGGCGCAGTGTTCGCATTCTACTGCACAATGCATGGCAGTATCAAAGCTAGATTGGTATTCTTGCTGAATTAAAAGCATTGAAGTTCTCCTGATATTATGGTTGCAATAAGTAGATGACTCTAAATGACTAACAACTAACTTGCTACTGCTAGCCCCGCAGCCTTCCAAGCATTCCACGATCCGGGAACGTTAATAACTTTGTCAAAACCGTGTTTTTGCAAGAGACTAGCAGCGATTGAGGCACGGTAACCACTGCCACAGTAGGTTGCGATCGCTTGATTTTTATCCAACTCATTCAGATGTGCTTCGAGATGCGGTACATAGATGTGTGTAGCCCCAGGTACCTTGCCCTGTTGAAATTCATCATCGCTGCGTACATCCAGCACAGTTAAATTCGGATCTTCTTTATGTTCGTTTAATTCATAAACTGTCCACTCACCCAGATGCTGTAGTGGCAAGCCTGCATTTTGCCAACTTGTCATGCCATCGTGTAAGTAGCCGCCTAAGTGATCGTAGCCAAGCCTGAATAGCTGTTCTGTTACTAGTTTAACGTCGCGATCGCTCTCGATGACAAGCAACAGTGTTTTCTCTGGTTCAATCATCCAGCCAACCCAGTTCGGAAATTCAGCTCGTAAGGCGATGTTGATGGCACCTGGAATATGCCCCCCACCAAATGCAAGAATTGAACGGGTATCGATGACGATAATGTTTTCGTCTGCCATCATCTTCTCAAACTCCTGTGGTGAGAGCGGTTGTAAAGTCGGTACACAACCCATCACCTTTGCACCTTGAGCGTTGACTTTTTTAAGGCGTGCGTAGTGTCTGGGCGGTTCTGGCATTCCGCTTAATATCCACTCAATAAACTCTTGTTGGCTACGTGCTTGCAACGCTGGGTTAAATAGTTTCTCGTTACCGATAGTACTTTGTCTACGATCGCCGATTGATTTACCGCAGGCTGAACCAGCACCGTGTCAAGGATAAATCTCTATGCGATCACCAAGTGGCACTAGTTTGTCGAAGATTGAGTTATATAGTTGCGCTGCCAGCTTATTTTCAGTGCCACCACCTAGCAAATCTGGTCTGCCAACATCTAAATTAAATAAAGTATCGCCAGTAAAGATGCCAAATGCTTCCTTACCCTGCTTGGCATCAAAAATCAAAAACGAAAGGTGTTCCGGTGTATGCCCTGGTGTGTGCAAGGCACGTAGAGTAACGCTGCCTATTTTCAATTCGTCACCTTCACTGAGTTGGTGCAACTGAAATTGATAGGCATTACTCTTACCTCCATAGATAGACGCACCACTTCGCCCTTGGAGTTCACGGGAACCGGAGACAAAATCTGCATGGATGTGGGTTTCAATAATGTGGGTAATTCTAACTCCCATCTCCCGCGCTCTTTGCAGATAAATATCCACATCGCGGCGAGGATCAATGACTGCTGCTACACCCGCTTTGTCATCGCCAACAAGATAGGATAAGTGCGCCAGCCCCTCTACGTTAATTTGCTCTAAAACTAATGCCATAGCGCTTATTCCTCCGACTGCAATTTTCAGATCAATCTGAAGAAGCCTGTTTTATATTTTGCATCTAGGCTCTTGTCCGCTAAAAAATAAATTTCTTGGCTCAAGGCTAAAGTCTACTTTTGTAGACTAGGTAGGGTTTTCAGTCCGTTTTAACTGACTTGAGCTATGAGAGAGGAACTGCAGTTCCAGGCATTCTTAGAGACATATTGCGCGAAAAACTCTTTCATTTTTGGATTAGAACTGCAATCAAAGCCAATTTCACCAGCTTTCTCAAAAGCCTGCTCTGGTGTCATTTCTTGCCGTGTCGCTACATTCATTAAAGACATTGCACCAGCACGCATTGTTGTACCGCAATGAATTAAGGCTGGTTTAGGAAGTTCGTCTATTTCTTTGAGAATTTTAGTTGTCTGTTCTTCAGTTAAGGTATCAACTTTGACTGGAATATTTACATAATGTAGCCCCAAAGCTTTGGCTTGTTGCTCCTCGTCAGTTAAAAAACCTTTTTCATCAGGCGATCGCAAATTCATTACTGACTTAAAGCCCTCATTTGCTACTTCATACAACTGTTCTGCCGTTACCTGCCCGGATACAGTTAACTCATCATTAATCTTTTTCATGTTTTCCATTGGTTCCTCCCTGGAAAGTGAAGCCTGCTAAGTTGATTTCTGTGTGTAATTTCAAGCAACTAAATTCAGAAGCCTTAAATTACTATATTACTATATAATTATATATTAAAAAAGATTGTTAAAAGTTTATGTCAGAGATATCAATTACAGCTCTTGCTCAAGTTGCTGAGTATTTTAAAGTACTTTCAGAAGTTAGCCGATTACAAGTTTTGAATTGTTTAAGATCTGGCTCTAAGAGTGTAACGGAAATTGTGGAAGCAACGGGTTTAGGACAGGCGAATGTTTCTAAACATCTGAAAGTTTTGACGCAAGTAGGAATGGTTTCTCGCCATCCCTACGGAGTGAGCGTCTTTTATCAGATTTCCGATCCGGTAATTTTTGAGCTATGTGAAGTAGTGTGCGATCGCATCGCCACCCGCCTATTAAAACAAGTGCAGCAGTTAGAACAGATTAAGGAAATGGCTGAATAAATTTTATGTGCAGATATCAGCGATTGTAAAAAAACCAGAAGCTGTAGCAGAAGTAGCACATACGATTATATTCGCATAACCACACCCAAACAGACGGACTCCACTACCGCCAAAAAGATTAAAACTGCTTAACACTTCGTTACGATAGAAACATCAAGAGGTACAAAAACAAACCTCTGGTGGCTGAAATCAAAGGTAAACACCATGAATGGCACAATTCGCGTTGGCAACCTCTTTGGGATTCCCTTTTATATTCATCCGTCCTGGTTTTTAGTCTTGGGTTTGGTAACTTGGAGCTATAGTAGCGGACTAGGAGCGCAATTCCCTCAACTAGGTGGGGGATTAGCTTTGTTACTGGGATTGATGACAGCGTTGCTTTTATTTAGCTCTGTTGTTGCCCATGAATTAGGACATAGCTTTGTCGCTATTCGCCAAGGAATTGATGTCAAATCAATTACATTATTTATATTTGGCGGATTGGCAAGCTTAGAGAAAGAATCAAAAACTCCAGCTGAAGCTTTTTGGGTAGCGATCGCCGGGCCTTTAGTTAGTTTACTGCTGTTCTGTCTCTTTACAGCCATTAGTTTTGCTACTGCTGCATCTGGCCCTTTGGCAGCGATTATTGGTGTGGTAGCTTTTGTTAACTTGGCGTTAGCACTGTTTAACCTCATTCCTGGCTTGCCCTTGGATGGCGGAAATATACTGAAAGCTTTAGTATGGAAAATTACGGGTAATCCTTACAAGGGTGTAGCTTTTGCCAGCCGAGTCGGACAAATCTTTGGTTGGGTTGCGATCGCTTCTGGTTTAGTGCCACTACTGTTATTTGGCAGCTTTGCTAACTTCTGGAATTTGTTAATCGGTTTCTTCTTACTGCAAAATGCTGGTAATGCCGCTCAATTTGCAAGAGTACAAGAACAACTCACAGGTTTAACAGCAGCTGATGCTGTAACACTGGATAGCCCGGTTGTATCTGCTCATCTTAGCTTGAGAGAGTTTGCTGACGAGCAGGTTTTGAATGAGCAAAACTGGCGTCGATTCTTAGTTACAGATGATAACGGGCAACTGTTGGGAGCGATAACTGTTGATAATCTGCGTTCCATTCCAACTACATTATGGACAGAAACTCTAGTTAGAGAAGTAACGCAACCAATTGCAGACTCTAGTACTGTACAATCCGATCAACCCTTATTGGAAGTAATGCAGCGACTCGAACAACAAAAATTATCTGCACTTGCCGTGATTCGTGACAATGGCGTGCTAGTCGGAATTTTAGAAAAAGCTGCAATTATCAACTTACTCCAGAAAAGAGTACAAACAAACCCTGCATAATGCCCTTATAAGGGAACAGGGAACAGTCTTGAAAGCTGCTTATTGCCCATCTATCCGGCAACTGCTAGAAATTCCAAAATTAGAGGATAATTGTCATTCTAATGAGAAGAGTTGAGTAATCGTTAGGCTTCAACACCTACTAAGTTACTCAACTCTTTTTTTGGGTATTTTGGCGGATATAGCATTGCCAAACTAAAAGCGATCGCAATATTTCCGGATTGTTCTTGTTAATATGCGATCGGAACTTGCATTTCTGGCGCACTTTCCTGCTCTAGGTAAGCTTTTACTTGTTGGCGTTGCTGTGGGTTTAACGCAGTTGCAATTTCTTGATTTGTTTTACGAATAATACTAGCAACCTGCTCTTTTTGCCCATCATTGATATTTGCATCCATGAGTGCTATATCTAGTCTTGTCCCAGAGCTAAGATCTTGTTCAAGTCTAGTTCGTTGCGCTGGAGTGAGAACCAGTCGAATTTGACGGCTTCTGCGAGATAATATTTCCCAAATTTGTTGCTTTTGTTGCTCGGAAAGATTTAACTGCCTCAGAATTGATGTAGAGTTACTTGGTGTACTAGAAAACTCTGTATTAGTTGGTTCGGAGGTACCGTTAGGAGTTTCGGGTTGTGCCAACACTGCACTCTGAAGTAGTGTTGTTAGGGCTAGCGTAACGAAAAAGATTGAAGTGTATTTAGTAGTGTTAAATTTCATATTTAGAAACTCACAAGTTGTAGAGGTTGCTTGAACTTGAGGTATGCATATCAACTAAGCAGTCATTATCTGCGCGGATAACCGATAGTAATTTTGCAGATTGAAAACTAATAGCTCTCAAATAGTAAAGTGGAAAAATAACAGACTAGTAGCTTAAAAATAAGACATCAATAAACAAGGACTGAACTGATCGCAACCAGTTCAGAACTTTCTGCTCAAAAGCAGTGATGGAATTTGTGTCAGAAGAGAAAATTCACGAAAACTTGCGGCAGTTTCGTGTACTCTGTATACAGAATAGGCAACATTTTTGTTTACTCGTATAGTCTTAGTTTATACATAGATGCTGAGTTCTTAATGTCCTCGCATGGAGGTTTTTTTATGGCAGAGACTGTTCGTGGAACATTAACCGATGTCATCTGGCCTACCTTGCCCTTGAGAGAATGGCAAGATACGTATGAAACTTTACATATGTGGACTCAGAGCGTTGGTAAAATTCGACTGGCTTTATCTCCCAAACTCAACCACTGGTGGCAATCTACTTTGTATGTCACACCACGTGGACTAACAACCTCTTCAATTCCTTACGGAACACGCACCTTTGAGATTAGCTTTGATTTTATCGCTCACCACTTACAAATCGATATTAGTGATGGCACCACCAAAAGAATTGCCCTTGTTCCTCGCTCTGTAGCTGATTTTTATCAAGAGATTATGGACACACTAACAGCGAGTAGCATCGAAGTGAAAATTTGGACGATGCCCCAAGAAGTTGCCGAGCCAATTCCTTTTGAGCGCGATCGCAAACATACAGCTTACGATCCGGAATACGCCCAGCGCGTTTGGCGCATTCTTGTGCAAGCAGATCGGATCATGAAAGAATTTCGCTCGCGTTTTATTGGTAAATGCAGCCCAGTTCACTTTTTCTGGGGCAGCTTCGATTTAGCTGTGACTCGTTTTTCGGGGCGTCGTGCTCCAGATCATCCAGGTGGAATTCCTAACATGGCAGATTGGGTAACGCGAGAAGCCTATTCTCATGAAGTCAGTAGCTGCGGTTTTTGGCCTGGTGCCGGAGCAATCACAGAACCTATTTTTTACTCCTACGCCTACCCAGAGCCAGAAGGATTCAAGGATTACCCCATCCAGCCAAAGGAAGCGTTTTACAGTTCCGAGATGCGAGAGTTTGTCTTACCATATGAGGTAGTAAGACAGGCTGAAAATCCAGATGCAGTGCTTCTCACCTTTTTGCAAAGCAGCTACGATGCAGCAGCAAATTTAGGAAATTGGGATCGAGCAGCTTCGGAACGTACGCAACTTTTGTCAGCGTAAGAACACAGACATAACCAAGGAAAGATGAAGGATGAAGGATTTTATGAATTCAGACTTCATACTTTAACTGTGTGCTGTACTTTTCCTTAGAAACTATCTTTATTCTGACAAATTACACTTACCAGAAATAATACCTCTGATCAAGGTTAATGGTAGGTAAAATTGTTATTTTTATTGTCATTGAATTTTCCAATTAAATTGAAATAAATTATAAAAATAAAGATACAATAAGAACTTAATAAGAAAATAATAAGAAATAAGTAAAAATAAAACTATAATAAATAAAAAATCAGAAATACTTAAGAGAAAAGATAAAAAATAAAGCCTTAATCTACCTAAAGGAATATTTGCAGAATTAACGAATGCAAATAATCTGTTACTAACAGTTTTTTGACTGTAAGTATTAATTACTTCCGGTGTTAAAGCTCATGATAATTGCATCTACCAACTACCAGTTTTTTTGTGTAGATTTTTGGCTTCCCAGTGATTATCAATCAGAGAAAAACGGCGAGACTTTTATATTTGCTTACGATGAAAGCTTAAATTTAAGTATTGCAGAGTTTTCTCTGAGTAATTATTGTTTTGCCGAAAAGGAAAATCAGGAATGGTATCAATACAAAAATCTTTTAAAAACTTTGGCTTTCCCATTAGAATTTTATGGAGAGGCTGTGGACTTTTTAAGCCTTAGTAGCGCTATCTTCCTATTAGATGAAATATCTAATAGATATGCTTGGGAACTTTCTTGCTGGCTGCGAAATTACATTTGCCCTTCTTGGAAAAGCCAGGGAAAAATAAATATACCTCGTGTCACTGATTCTTATACTCTCTTTCAATAGAAAGATTGTATAAGTATTTGCGCAAAAAATTCCGAAGATTAATGTCATTCAGAAGTTACGTGTATGATAGGCATCCGCAGCTTTTGATGAAGACGGTAAAAACTTTCAGATTGAGTAAGACTTCGCACACGCTCACAAAAATAAAATCTCAATCTTACTTAACTTAAATTTAAATTAGCAAGCAATTGAGTCAGTCTCAAAAGATAATTTTTGTTCTTTCTAATACTCAAGCTTCAATTCCCAACAACAAATACAAACTGCAAAGTCTGTTACTTTGCAAATTCTGTATGTCTATTTGTTGTCAAACGGAATATGGATGATGTCTTTCAGCAGTAGGAAAACAAAATAATATGAATAGCAACAAGCATCTATACACTCAAATTCAGTCCCATGATGACCTATGCTTGCAATATATCCGCAATCATGGTGGCAGCGCCCAATTGTGTGATATCAAATTTAGTAACGATATCGTTCAAAGATTAATAAATCGCAAGCTTGTTAAAGTTACGAATACAGGCAAAGGCTTTTACCTACAATTAGAAGATTGATGACAATTAAGAAAACTTGCACAATGATTGTGCTGTCATGAGAATAAGCTCTCAATTAAAGTGATCGCTTCTATAATTAAATTATAATTTGGCTCGATGATGGATATCGTAATTATGGTTTCGTGTGCCGAAACACTGATATCTATACATTAGCCAAATTTTTGTTTTTGTGATTTAGCCACATGGATCGTAACTTTTTGCGCGATCGCTAAATCTGAAATTGGATTGCCCATATAACCCCGACTTCTTTAAAGAAGTCAGGGAGCTGGGAACTGAACATCTGCGACTAAAGGATAGAGAATTACCATACTATCAGCCGATTTAGAATTTATGGCTCTATGGATATGCTTAGATTGGCTATATATTACCGCTCTTGAAAATACGCAAGAATAAATTTAGCAGTCATGGTAGGGGTGTGAAAATTTTGTGCTGGCTAGACAGCTAACAGACATTTAACTATTAGCCATTAGCCACTAACCATTAGCCACCAAAGAAATGTCTAGTTAGGATTGCTATGGATATCTTAAATTATCGCTATCATTCAAGGTAATGAAAACACTATCCACACTGTTTAGCGAAGAACGCAACCAACTTCAGACAGAAATTGACAAAGTAACCAGTATTGAAGAAGTAGTTAAGCTAGTTCACAACCAACTAGATCGCCTGGAAAGAATCTACGTGAGTGAGCTAAATATAGCTCAAGTACGTCTAGCTTCCTTTTTCCTGGATACACTACGGCAGTCTATTGCCACTCTTGCTGCGGCTACCCAAACTCAAGTTACTCAACAACAGCAAATTATTCAGGAAACAACAACCTCTACCTCCAAAAAGTTAATCTTGAAATTGCTAAAGGCACTAATCTATATAGGTATTTTCGGTTGGTTGTTCCATTTAACCGAAAATACGCCAGGCGCGTGGATGGGTATCTTGCTAGCTTCTGTACTTTTAGGGCTGGAAGTTGTTCTTCAACTCGACAAAAATAATCAGGAAAATAACTTGCCCCAGCGATTGGAATTACCCCAATCGATTCTACGGGTAGATAGCAGAGTTCTTTTAGATCACCTTGCCGATGCTCTGCACACCATTGACTTAGCAGTTGCTAGAGTTGAAGAAAGAAACCAACCTTTTGCTGAACGCGGTATAGAAGAATTACCAGAGCTATTAAATTTTTTACAAAGACTAATTGGGGCATCGTTTCTCGCCCAACCTCAAATGGTGTTAGAGCTTGCCAAACTTCTGCCACAGATTTTAATAGAGCAAGGAATTCGTGCTCAAATTTATCAACCAAACGAGCCTGATCGCGATCGCGAGAATTTTGACTTTGAGCCCAGCATCGATCCTGCCACCAAAGATTACGTAACTATAACTCCTGCTTTGGTGAAAGGCGATCGCTTGCTGCGGCGTGGGCGGGTAATAGAGCCAGCATACTCTCAGGCTAAAGAATAATAGACAACAAAAGTATGAAAATTTTTGAGACAATCGGTTTTGATTTAGGGCATGGTGAAACAGCTGTTGCAAGAGCAATAGTAGAGAGCATCGAACCTCCCCAAATGCTGGAAGTGAATAACAAGAAAAACCAAGTCACGGCTCTTGGTTGGCATCCTCAGCTTGGTTATCTTGTCGGAGAACAAGCCTTAATTCAAGCTGGCGTTACTCGACTGCAAATTTCTTTCAAGCAGAAACCAAACAACGATCCAAGTTATAGGGAGACAATTAGCACCTTTATTGCCACCTACTACCACAAACTCAAAGAAAGCAAGCAAATTGAAGGTGGGGAAAGTAGCTACTTTTATGTTGGCTGCCCTTCCGGGTGGACAATGAGTGAAAGGGAAGAATACCAAAGGCTACTTCAAGCAGCTGGCATTCCTCTGTTGACTGTTGTACCCGAATCACGAGCTGCTTTCATGCAAGCTAAAGAAGCCGGCAAACTAGAGTATGAAAAACTTAGATCATCGGTGCTAATGATTGATATTGGCTCTTCGACCACAGATTTTACCCTAGTTAAAAGTTTGCAGGAAATTCCTATAGATTTTGGAAGTAACGCTTTAGGAGCATCCCTAATCGACAAAGCCATTTTTGAGCGCACTCTTGCTCAACACGAGCGATCGCAATTACTCGAAAAAATATTCACAGAATATCCCCATCATCAAGCTCGTTGTGAACTTGCCTGCCGCAAAGCCAAAGAAGATTACTTTTCTAATGAGCAGGTATACAGCGATCCCCAAACCTTTGCTCGTGGCTTCGAGTCTATTAACGAACAAATTTACTTTATCCCCCAAGTTAACAAATTAATTATGGAGGAAATCTTGAACCAACCATTGCCCCAACTAGGGCAAAAAAGTTGGCTTCAATCTTTTCACGCAGCTGTCAACGAGGCAAAACAAAAGCTAGATGAAGAAAATATCGTACCGAAACTCGTACTGATGACTGGTGGTGCATCTCGAATGCAGTTTACTCGCCAAATCTGTCAGGAAATCTTTAGTGATCCCCAAACGTTACTTCGCCCAGATCCAGAGCCTGAACGATGTATTGCATTAGGATTAGCGCGAGTGGGGCGATGGGATTTGCGTGCCACTGCTTTTAAACAAGAAGTTAACACCCTCTTTGACTCAAACACACTCCAACAGATTATTGAAAGATATATCCCAGAGTTAATCACATCCTTAACTAGGCTGCTGGCGGATAGCTTGCTTGAAAACACAGTCAAACCAAGTTTAAAAGATTGGCAAAAAAATCAAATCCGGACTTTAGCCGAATTGGAAACATCAATGAAGTATCGAGCAGAGCAATGGTTTAAGGGTAATAACGCTCAACAAATAATTAACAATCAATGCATCAGTTGGTTTAACAACAAAATCCAACCCAACTTAGCTGCTCAAACCGATCCTATTTGTCGAAAATTTCATATCCCTAGAAGCAGTTTAAGATTTGAAGATAGCATTAACCCAGATTTTGTCCAACCAGAGTTGCGAATCGGAGATGCAATTCTTGCCGATACGGTGGCGTTTATCGTCAATGTTGTGATTGGCGGAGGCACTCTTGCTAGTATCATTACTTTGATATTAACAGGACATTTAATCTGGCCGATCGCATTGGTTTATGGAGCTTCAGTGATGGCAGCAGGGATGGAACTAAATCGCAAAGGTGTACAAGAGGCAATCAAGACAAATGTAGATATCCCCGGTTGGATGCGTTCTAGTTTTTTAAGCGACAAAAAAATTGAGGATATCTGCGAACAAATCAAACCTGAGTTAGAGAAGGTGCTGCAAGAACAACTAATAGCCAATCAAGAGGCTTTTGACAAACTAATAGAGAAAGTTTGGCAAGGGCTGCAAAAGGCTCTTTCCACAAAGGTACAAGAGGCAATTATTCTAATTCAATAGTGCTGTTTTAAAGATGTTGTCATTAAGGAATGAAAGAATTTGCAATACTAAGTAAACCTTGTGTCACAAGAGGATTTAAACTTTGCCAGGGAATCTGAGTAGAGGAATTTGGTGGTTGGACAGTAAAAGAAGGAGAAAGTGAAATGTCTTGACCTCCTATAATGATTTTAGCTTCTTCTTCTGTTAAATCTGTAATTGCCAAATCATCTACTAGGTTATTAACTGATATTTGGGTAACCATTGTAAAACTTCCTTAAGCAAAAACTGATTATGACTAACTAACTAGGAATAAATCCCATAAAACTTAGCATTCCAAAAAAATATGGTCTTGTAAAGTTGTATACAACTTCCATGCAATTCAACACAACATCATTGTTATATTTCAATTGCAAAGATAATAAAATTCAAAACTCAGAACTCAGAAGTAAAACAGCTTCTTTAGTTGGTTACCAGACATATGTTGCGTACTTCACCAAACAGCAGAACCGCTATATTTATTAATAAGAAAAATCGCCTCTGATTCGGAGGCGTTTGTCTAACAGAATTTCTCAAAGATAGGCTATTATCAAGCTACACCCTGGCGTTGGCGTTCTGTGGAAGCTTCTGTGAGCGGACGGTTTTTTGGAGTCTCAACAAGCACCGAAAGCAGGAGCGCACAGAATCCAATTAATTGAAAGACAAAGCGTGTCGCGTGTGAGTATTCCCATTGATCGCGCCACCGCATCCAGTCTGCTGGAATTGTATCAATTGTCCATTGTCTCACTTGGGCATTCACAGGCTCAGTGAATGCAAAGAAGATGATAGGAAAAGCTATTAGCAGGCAAACTGTTCCCACCAGCGTGAAGCGAAAGGCTGTACGACGTTTGCGGACGAGGAAAGTTAGTATGATCGCCGCCAGCAGGGCAGCAACCTCAACAAATGCACCAATATTAGGCGGGCCAAAAGTTACATACAGAGTTTGATGGAGCGTCACCCAAAGGGAACTATCATAACCCATCTTGGCTGGTAGCTCCAATGCATGACACCATGCCATCCCCATGCTCAGGGCGACGAGAGTAATAGTAATAAAGCGCCAAGTTCTCACCAGCATAAGCATCTCCTTATTGTTTGAGAAGCGCGAACAAGCACGGTAGAGAGCAGCAGCCAAGAGCTAAAAATCCTTTAATCACTATCAAATATACCAACAATCAGTCAGAGCAGGGCAAAATAGAGACAGTTATAAATCATCAACCCATTTGATTAATCCCATAACAAAATACTTTATGAAAACCTCTTTTCCTTAGCTTCTAGCCTCTAGTCCCTAGTCCCTATTTTCAGGTGAGTCCTCAATATGAGTTATTGCCTCAATCCCAGCTGCCCCAAGCCTCAAAATAACAATCATAGTAACTTTTGCCTAACCTGTGGTGCCAAGTTATTTCTCAAGGAACGCTACCGCGCTATCAAACCCATAGGACAAGGTGGTTTTGGCAGGACTTTCTTAGCAGTAGATGAGGATAAACCCTCCAAACCACGGTGTGTAATTAAGCAGTTTTACCCACAAGCACAAGGCACTAGTACTGTGCAAAAAGCAGTGGAGTTATTTAACCAAGAAGCAGTGCGGCTGGATGAATTGGGCAAACATCCGCAAATTCCAGAACTTTTGGCACATTTTACCCAAGATGACAGGCAGTATCTCGTGCAAGAATTTATCGATGGACAAAACTTAGCGCAGGAATTAGCAGAAAAGGGAACTTATAACGAAAAGCAGATCCGGCAACTGCTGAATGATTTATTGCCAGTGTTGCAATTTTGTCATGCCAGGCAAGTTATTCATCGCGACATTAAGCCAGAAAATATTATTCGTCGTGAAAGCGATCGCAAACCAGTTTTGGTAGACTTTGGTGCTTCTAAAGTTCTCACCAACACAGCCCTCAATCGCACAGGTACAAGTATTGGTAGCCCAGAGTATGTTGCACCCGAACAAATTCGCGGACAGGCGATTTTTGCCAGCGATATTTACAGCTTGGGTGCTACTTGTCTGCGTTTATTAACAGGGCAATCGCCTTTTGACTTGTATGACGTTAACAACGATGCATGGCTTTGGCGGCAATATGTAAAATCTCCACTGAGTGATGAGTTAAGTCGGATTTTAGACAAAATACTAGAAAGCATTCCGGCGAGACGCTATCAAACAGCTGATCATGTCCTTAGAGATTTGAACCAAAACTCACAGGCGATCGCTAAATCTGTAGTACCAAATCAGCCAACTGCAACATCACCGCCCGCTTCTACATCAACCTCAATCGGAAATCCAGTAGAGAAAGATTTAGAAGAGCTAAAAACTATATTTCTTGGTGGTAATAAGCCCCAAAATCAAAAGACAAAGCCATCAGTACAACCGACAAATCAGTCTACTGGTAATAGCAAAATAGATGAAGAATTAGAAGAAATGAGAGCTAAATATTTGGGTGAGCGGTAAGTTTATTATTCTGTATTTCTGGAAAATAGATTAATCGACCATTTTTTGTTCATCTTGTGTTTGTACGGATAATCCTCTAATTAGTTCCCGAATTACATCTGTTGCCGGTCTACCCGTTTGCTGGCAATAGTTTTCAAGTTTTTCAGCTTCACTTGATGCCAGATTTACGGTAATCCGTTTCGTTGCCCATTTTTTGTTCATCTTTAAAGAAAAGTTATAAGTATTTTGGCGCAGTTTAGTCTACACATCTTTAATCACTATTGGTAGAAATAACTACTCTGAATAGAGATTTAGTTTTTTGTGAAAGAAAAATACCTTTCCAAGATAATCACATAATTATTCCATTTTCAGGAGAATTTGACTAGAAAATAACTTAATTCAAGTATAAATTACAAAAAAATTATGTGTAAGCAGATAAAATATTCTAATACTAAATTTTCCGGAATTTTCTAAATCCAAAATTAATAATTCACAGAAATAAAGCACTGTCAATTTATATGCAATTTTCTTGCAATATCATGTAAACATTATTTGCATCTTTAGAAATGCCATTGGACATAGTAGTTGGGGAATGCTAAAAGCAAATTTTTAGCAAAACTAGCATTTTGCGCTTTTCAAGATATGAGGCAGACTATTGATGAAGAGAAACGTATAAAAATAAAAAACGCCAGGGTTTTCTTACCACTGGCGAAAGGTAGCATACCAATGAGGTTCATCTAGCACAAGGAACTGTATATAAGAATTACAGAAAATTATGTTTTTATAAAGTTATATACAATTTTCATGCAACATCTCATAAATTTTAGTGCTTTTAAGTAGAAGGCATCTGCTGTAGACGCAGTAGAAAGAGGATTTTATAAGGATTTTGCGTAAGTCCTATAATTGCTAAACGTAGAAAAAAGCCAGTGTGAAAAACACCACTGGCAAGAGATAGTGCAAAACTACAACTAAGAATTCCAGAAAATCTTGATTTGATAAAGTCAAATACAACTTTTGCGCAACATCTGGTTATTCATCTTAAGTTAAGGGACTTCCAATCAAAAAATACAGCAGATTTCAACTTCGTGAGGTACAGAAATACCTCTCCCTAACCCTCCCCTTGCCAAGGGGAGGGTTAGGGAGAAGTGTACCTCATGTACTTGCAAAACGCTGTATCTAATTTGTAGGGAGGCAGTTTGCTGTGTAGATTTTCTAATCGCAAAACTGCCGTTGTGTTAAGACGATAGTCCGTAAAGCACCATCAACTCTCAAATAGTGGTGGGTCACCCTACATTATTGATTGAATAATTTATTTTTTGGTAATCCCTAATAAAGAAAGCGATTCTGAAAACTCAGAATCACTTTCTCAACCTCCTATTCAGGAGTTATATGAAAATTTACTTTGATTTTTCAGTTACAGGTACCCACTCGGTGTGGAAAGTTCCTGGTTTGTCGAGCCGTTCGTAGGTATGTGCTCCGAAGTAATCGCGTTGTGCTTGGGTGAGATTTTGAGGTAAGCGATCGCGGCGATAGCTATCAAAGTAATCTAAAGATGCACTAAATGCTGGCACGGGAATTCCCAATTTTGCTGCGGTTGCCAACACTTCGCGCCAAGCTGTTTGTCTGTCGAGAATTGTTTGCTTAAATTCAGGAGCCAATAAAAGGTTAGGCAGTGCCGGATCTTCATTAAAAGCTTTCTTGATCTTGTTCAAGAATCCAGCACGAATAATACAGCCGCCTTTCCAAATCCGTGCCAATTCACCTAGCTTCAAATTCCAGTTATAGGTTTGTGAAGCTTTAGACAAAAGCGCCATGCCCTGAGCATAAGAACATATTTTAGAGCAATATAGGGCATCACGCACCATATTGATAAAGTCCTTAGTTGAGCCGCTATACTTGCCGCTAGGACCTGTCAATACCTTGGATGCTGCTACCCGTTCTTGTTTGTAAGAAGAAATAATTCGGGCATTGACTGCTGCGGTGATTGTCGGGATCGAAACTCCCAATTCCAAAGCAGTCTGTACTGTCCACCGTCCGGTTCCCTTTTGCCCTGCTGAGTCTACAATCAATTCAACTAAAGGTAAACTTGTGTCTGGGTCAATGTAAGGGAAAATATTGGCAGTAATCTCAATCAAAAATGAATTGAGTTCGTCGGTGGTGTTCCACTCCGCAAATACTTCGTGTAGTTGCTTGTGGTCAAGTCCGGCGGCATTTTTCAGCAAATCGTAGGCTTCGGCAATTAGTTGCATATCGCCGTACTCAATGCCGTTGTGTACCATTTTTACATAGTGACCGGAACCACCAGGGCCAATATAGGTTACACAAGGGCCGTCATCAACTTGAGCGGCAATTTTATTGAAAATTGGCGACAGATACTGGTAAGAGCTTTCTGTTCCTCCAGGCATCAGGGATGGGCCGTTTAGTGCTCCTTCTTCACCGCCACTGACACCCATACCAATGAACCGAAATCCGGCGGGTTCTAATTCTTGGGTGCGGCGATCGGTATCCTCAAACCAAGAGTTTCCACCGTCAATAATGATATCACCTTCATCCAGCAGGGGTCTAAGTTGAGCGATCACTGCATCTACTGGCTTACCAGCTTGCACCATGATCAGAATTCTTCTTGGACGTTCTAGAGAGGCGACAAAATCTTCCAGGGTATAAGCAGCTTTAACGTTCCTACCCTCGGCGCGCTCCGCCATAAATTTATCGGTTTTGTCGCGGGAGCGATTATAAACTGCGATTGGGAAGCCGTTACGCTCTACGTTCAGAGCGATATTTTCTCCCATCACGGCCAAGCCAATCACACCGAAGCTTTGTAGTGTCATAAATGATTTTGGCTAACTCTTCCAGTTATCTTTAGGGTAGTCCGAGATTTTCGCTTCTCCCCTAAAGAAGACATTAAGAGTTAATTCACAGACTATAAATGCACATCCGACACAGATAATAAATTTTAATTTGTATTGAAATCAACAATTTTCTTGCAAAATTTGCAAAATTAGTTAGTGATTACGTAGAAGGAGTAACCAGAAAATGCTGGCATATATCCTGGCGCTAGTAGTTGGACTTGGTAGTATAGCGATTTACATGGCTGCTTTCTTTTTTCCAGAAATACATCGCAAAAATGATTTTATCTGGAGCGGTGTAGGGTTGTTCTACGCCTTAATGTTATGGGTGTTTGCGCCACGCTTATCAGGATGGCTTTTATTAGGACATTTGGCTAGTGTTGCACTTTTGGTTTGGTTTGGTTGGCAAACGCTTTCACTACGCCGTCAGTTGACACCCAAGGTACAGCAAACTCCAGTACCTACTACTCAGGAGGTGCAGACAACCATTGAAGAGCAGGTTAGTAAATTGTCCTCATTGCAGGAACGACTTGGCCAAGTACAAAATAGCTTGAGCGGCGTTATTTCTGGTTTACAAGGTCGATTCCAAAAGACTACAACTAAAAAGGCACCTGAAACTCCCACAATTAAAGAAGCGATCGCCCAAACTACAGAAACACCTGCTGTTGAGGTTATCGACAATCGAACTTCGACAACAGAACCACTAGCAGAAGCGATCGCACCTACCGAAACAGAAGCCACAATCGAGACTGTACCTGAGGCAATTCCACCCCATCCCCCATCTCCTGAGTTGGTAGAGGCTGCCCAAGAAGCTGCTGCTGAGGCACAGGCAGTAGTAGAAAATTTAGAGAAAATTCCGGTTGAAGAAATTGCTCCTGATGCTGAACTAGCTCCGCCAGCAGAAGCTCCTCCCGAACAAATACCGCCGAGTGATCGGGCTGGTTAAATAAAAGGCAGAGGGCAGAGAGAAGTTTGTAGGCGCGGAGCGACTTCCCGTAAGGGTGTAGAGGTTTCCTCCGAAAGCGTTGCTCCTCCGAAGGAGGCTCAAAGCTTCAAAGAAGCAGTACGCCCTTGGAGGTTCCCCGGAGGCGGAACTTCCCCGACTCCGCTCCGTTATAGCAACTGCCGATTAGATTAGATCCCCAACTTTTTAGAAAAGTTGGGGATCTGTGTTTTTAGTTAGATGAGTCACGAGTATTTCCCCCATCGCCAGCCATAATTTTTTCAATGGATTGTTTATGCTGACACGTATCATACAGTGGGCAATTACAGGTTTTTGGTTTCGATGATGACTTTGGACGTGGCACAAACAGTAGCACGAAACCAATGAGAAGGGCGACCACGATTATTGATTCCATAATCGCAATAATTAGGTATGAGTGACTTAATTGTTAGTCTACCGAAAAAAAGATACTTGGAAGTATTGCTGTGAAATTCGTATACTCGGTATTTTGGGAGAAAAGTTCAAGAATTCATATTTCACACAGTGAAAATACGCATAATGTCAAATTAATGCAGGTACAATAAGAATGGCGAGCGATCGCACTGGCGATGATGACTGGCAAAATCAGCAAATAGTGTTTTGATCATGCGCTATTGTATTAATCCCCACTGTCCAAATCCTCTCGATCCAGCTAATGCAAATACTTCTAAGTGTTGTAACTGTGGCTTCGATCTCCTACTGCAAAACCGTTATTGGGTAGTAGAGCGGCTGGGAAAAGGAGGTTTTGGTAACACTTGGGTAGTAGATGATCGCGGTACGCCCAAAGTTTTAAAAGTTCTGACAGACAATAATTCAAAAGCCATTGAGCTTTTTCGGCAGGAAGCACAGGTTTTAAGCCTCCTCAAACATCCTGGAATTCCCAAAGTAGACTCTGATGGTTATTTTACAGTTCTCCCTCAAGGTAGCTCTGCGCCGTTGCACTGTCTGGTAATGGAAAAAATTGAGGGAGTTGATTTAGAACAATGGATGCAATCACGTCACAATCAACCAATCTCTCAAACTCAAGCTCTTGATTGGCTCAAACAACTGGTTGAAATTCTATCTCTCATACATTCTCAACAGTATTTTCATAGAGATATTAAGCCTCAAAACATCATGCTCCGACCTAACGGACAGCTTGTTTTAATTGATTTTGGGGCAGTCAGGCAAGTTACTACAACCATATTAGCTGGAGTTTGCCATACCAGAATTGTTTCTAGAGGATATTCTCCGCCAGAGCAACAAAATGGTTATTCCGTACAACAGTCTGACTTTTTTGCTTTAGGACGCACTTTTGTTTTTCTGCTTACAGGTAAAGATCCTCAAGATGTAGATATTTATGATCCTTTCAATAACAAGTTAAACTGGCGCAATTATGCATTGCATATTTCACCACTTCTAGCAGATTTGATAGATTATTTAATGGCTCCTACCGCAAATCAGCGTCCTCAGAACACGCAGGTAATTTTGCGATGCTTGCAGAAAATTGAGCAAGATTTAAGTCAGCCAAATACACTCTTGCAAATATTTCAAAAATCAGCTTTACCTTTGGCAACTACAGCTATCTCTCATCCAAATTGGATAACTAAACAATTGTGGAAAGTTCTCATTGGCTCCGGAGTAGGATTCTTTACTGTTTCAGCATTAATTATCAGCTTCAATGGTGTTAAAAAACAAGTTTCTACAACTACACCAGATTCTGTTATTACTCCTATTGTAACTCCTGCATCAGTTCCCCTAGTTACTAAACAATATAAGTACAAGAAGCCTCAAAAGATAAGACCATTATTTATTTCAAATTCTAATAAAATAACATTAAAACAGAAAAGAACAGTAGTTAGTAAAGAAAAACCAAAAAAATATCTAGTCAAAGCTAAGGCAAATATACCATCATCATCTCACATTCAACCGAAAAAGCGACAAGCGAAATTTACAGTTCATCCAAAAAGATTAACCACTCTAAGTCAAAGAAAGAATAAGCTAACTTCCAAACTAACAACAAGAAGTATTATTCAACTTAGGATAGGACAAGAAATCAAGATAAACCTTAACCAAGGCAAATCAATAAAGCATCTATTTAATAAGAAGAAAATACCAGAATTAAATATCAATTTGCCCAAGCCAATCAAATCTTTAATTAAACAAAAAATCCATAATAGAAATTCAAGATATAAGTTCAATAGCCGGATGAGAGTGAAGCTAAAAACGGATCACAAAAAAATTAAGAAGTAAGCAAAATAGTTTAGAGTCAATCAAGTTATGCCCTCAGAGCAATGAGCCTGTAGGCGAAGGTAACACAATTAAGCTTCCTGGCTAGTTAAACCAGGAGTAATACTAATTTTGGATTTTGGATTAAAAACATTGATTAATAGACTAGTTCAGAATTTTGAAATCAGACTCCCTCCGCAAATTTTATATAATTATTTACAATCGTTGCAGAAGACTTAATCCATGAGTATCAGTTCCACAGGAATTGTAAAGCCCGTGTTTAGCAGCTAATTGTTGCACTTGTTGTGATTCTACAGCACTCGGTTTCCAAGGATTAGGGTTGTTGTAGGCGTAAAAACTTTCCACACCATTAATACCAATTTCGGCAGCAGCAGGAATTAAGTCTAGATGCGATCGCCTGTAACGTGCGGGGTGAGCAAGTACTGCTAAACCACCAGCTTTGTGAATAGCAGCAATCACATTTGCCGCTTGATATTCTTCGCCTGTAACAATTCTCCTTTGAATATATGGTTTAATGCTTGGATGTTCTAGGTCGAAAGCATAACCCAAAATGTGGACTTCCACACCTAAAAGATTGGCATTAATTTCTACACCAGTCCAAAGCTGAGGAACTTTAGCGTCTGGATTGTGATGCTGCCAATTTTTCAGCCAGCTTTGTGCTGCTTGGTATCCACCGACAGTGTGGTGATCGGTAATAGCAAGCCCTTTTAAGCCGATAGCGATCGCTTGCTCCATCAATATATGTGGCTGCAATTTTCCATCAGAGTAGATGGTATGCATATGAAAGTTAAAATACCTTGGACAGCTTTGGGCATTAATATTTTGAAATACCTCTGCCAAGGATTCTTTAGTCGCAGAATAAGTCGGAGCAAAATTGACAGCCATAACCCCCTCATTTCTAACTTAGGTAATATTTACCACTCCAACACGACAAACACATAGCTTGGTCAATTCCAGCACTTTAATGTAGTGTTAGCAGGCTTTTTTTAAGCTTAGTTAGCTAAATTTTTCAATATGTTAAGACTACGTTAGCAAATTCAAACGCTCGTAGTCATGAGTATTTCCGATTAGCGATATCAAGAAAGTCAAAAGTATTGCCAGTTAAGGCATTTCTTCTTGAATAAAAAACCCAGAACGCAGAATCCAATTATTAAGACATTTAAACGCTACACGAATCTTCACCTTTACTCGCTCAATATTTTTTTGCCATATTTTGGATTTTGACTTCTGAGTAATTTTACTCAGGAATTCCTACTAATTCACCTGAGCCAACAACTACCTCACCGATCGCAAAAGCCGCAATATTTTGTGACTCAAAGTAGGAAATTGCTTGCTGTGCTTGTTGGGGAGGCACAAGCAGCACAAAACCAATTCCCATATTAAAGGTGTTATACATTGCTTTACGGCTAACTAAACCAGCCTCCGCCAGCCACTGAAATACTGGTGGAATTATCCAACTAGTAGTATCAATTTGAATTGCTTGTTCTTGCCCTAAGCACCTGGGTAAATTTTCAGGTAATCCACCGCCTGTGATATGAGCCATACCGTGAATTTCTAGCCCTGCTTGGCGTGCAGCCAGAACGGGTTTGACGTAAATACGGGTGGGGGTGAGGAAAGTTTCTCCTAAAGTTTTGCCACCAAGTAATTCTGGGCTATCGCTCCAAGCAAATCCCCGATCACTAATAATTTTTCTTACCAAACTGTAGCCATTACTGTGAACACCAGCACTAGCGAGAGCGATCGCTACATCTCCTACTTGTACCTGAGAACCATCCAATAGCTGGCTCTTTTCCACAATTCCGACACAAAATCCAGCCAAATCATACTCACCTACCTGATAAAAACCAGGCATTTCTGCTGTTTCTCCTCCCAACAAAGCACAACCAGCTTGTTTACATCCAGAGGCGATCCCCGCAACTACCTGAGTTAACTGCTCTTTGTCTAGCTTGCCAGTAGCCAAATAATCTAAAAAAAACAATGGTTCTGCGCCAGATGTCAATACATCATTCACGCACATTCCTACTAAATCAATACCAACGGTGTCATGACAGTTGAGAGCTTGAGCAATTTTGAGTTTTGTACCCACCCCATCAGTTCCGGAAACTAAAACGGGTTCTTTAAAGCCTGTTGGTAGTTGAAAGCAACCACTAAAACCACCCAAACCGCCAAGTACTTCCGATCTAAATGTGCTGTTAACCAAATTGCGAATTTGAGTTACAAATGCTCGACCAGCCTCAACATCAACTCCTGCGTCCTTATAGTCCATTACTCAAAACACCGTTATCAATCCACCAACCACTTAGGCTATCATCACATATTTTGTCATTAGTCATCTGTCATTAATCAATTGTGAAAGACCAATAACAAATGACCCATGACAAATTACGATTGACTATTAACTAATTAAAACACTTGATCTTCGATACCATGCCACCATTCACCCAGATTCATTAAATCCTCGTGAATGTCTGCTAATGCTTCGGCGTACTCATTTTCGGACAGTTTATCTCGATGCTCTTGGAGCTTCTTTAAGCGTAGCTGTACTAACAACCACGGTTTAGCGAAGCTGTTAGTAGCTTCCAGATACTGTGCTAATTGTGTGCTATCCATATACTGAGTTTTGAATTTGGTATTTTAGATTAGTCATTGGCTCTCACACCCTTATTCATAAGTAGAAGCCTTTTCATGCCTCTACTCAAAATATAGATTGACTTCGTTAATACAAATCGCACTTGTGCAAAAACAAATCAAAAACAGTCACGACTAGTTTCGTGACTGCTTTTAACTATTTGAGCTAGAAAACATCCAAAACTTAAATAGTCGGTTAAATTTTTGACTAATTAAGCTTTGCTATATTGTTCAGCAGCAAAATCCCAGTTCACCAAATTGTCTAAGAAATTCTTGATGAATGCAGGACGAGCATTTCTAAAGTCTATGTAGTAGGCATGTTCCCAAACATCCAGTGTCAGGAGTGGTTTTTGCCCATGAACAATAGGATTTTCTGCATTGGGGGTTTTGGTGATTTTTAAAGTCCCATTATCGTCTACCAACCAAGCCCAACCACTGCCAAACTGAGTAGCGGCAGCATTGGAGAACTCTTCCTTAAATTTGTCAAAACTACCAAAATCTTTTTCAATTTTGGAACCTAGTTCACCTGTAGGCTGTCCTCCACCTGAGGGACTCAAGCAATTCCAGAAGAATGTGTGGTTCCAAACTTGGGCAGCGTTATTAAAAATGCCCGTTTTTGAGGAGTCTTTAAAGGAGATTTGGATTACCTCTTCTAGAGGCTTATTGGCAAGTTCTGTCCCTTCAGTCAGCTTGTTGAGGTTATCTACATAAGCTTTATGATGTTTACCATAGTGATACTCGAAAGTTTCAGCTTTCATCCCATGTGATTCCAAAGCATCCATAGGAAAAGGAAGGGGGGGCTGTGTAAATGCCATGTGAAATCCTCTCTTGACCGTTTTTTAGTTTTCAGCTTCTTGTTAAGGAAGCTAACAAATTTACAAGCTCAGTGTTCAGCAGTTTGAGATGCTTCAAACTGGCACATAAAACTTAACACTTTGATCTTACTAGCAAATGCGGCACTGAGAGCGTTAACCAGTACTAGTACAAGGATGAAATTACTACCAAACTAAAAGCTCATCAAGCATTAACACCAAAAATCTATCGCAGGATTGATCAAAAGCCTAGAATAAGCATTACTAAAAATCGGCGATCGCAAAAATCCTATGAGTTAAGCTTCAGCAGCAGTCTAAGTATTAGTTATATTTATCACAAAAAACTTGAACTATCTACAGGCATGAGGGCGTTAGCTAGTTGTATCAAATATGAATAGTAAAATAATGACGATGCAAAAAAATAAATTATGAATACATCCAAGACAGTACAACAGTTGCAGGCACAATGGGTGACACCAGAGAATTTTCGCCGTTATGGACAGGTAATTTTTCCTAGTCAAGATGGCAAAGTCTTTGATGCAGAAGATGCCAATTTAGTTCTAGACAAAGGCACACCTCGTTTTTACATCATGCGGTTGGAGCGTCGAGGGCGAAAGTTTCATAAAATCACTCGTCATAGGCAATGCACTCAATGTCTGGGTTCATTGGAAGGCAAAGACTGGTTGATTGCAGTTTGTCCCCCTGATCATGATGTGGATGAACCAGATTTAGCAAATATTGCTGCTTTCCGAATTCCAGGGAATTGTTTTATTAAATTAGAGGTGGGAACTTGGCACGCGGGGCCATATTTTGAGCATGAAGTTGTAGATTTTTATAATTTAGAGTTGAGTGATACGAATGTGGTGGATCATTTTACTCATGATTTTTTACAGAGTCAGCAAATAGAATTTGAAATCGTTTAGGTAATTGTGATTCCGCATTGAAGATCCTAACCATACTAAGCCCAAGCGCGGTAGAATGTACTATCCTGCCAAATTTCAGCCGTGCGTTTCTCAATCTCTGCTAATTGTGTATTACTCAGTTGCTTAAAAGTACTGGCTACCTTAACGTTTTCTTCTAATTGCTTTGGATCGTCTGCCGCTATTACGCAACAATGTACTCCAGGTTGGGATAGTGTGTAACCCATTGCTTGCTGCATTCCCCTCAAAGCACCTGCTTGAAACAACTTCCCATAAGCTGGTACTTTCATTGCAATGACACCTACATTTTGTTTCTGAGCTTCTGATAAAACTGTCGGAAAGAACGGTTGCGGATGATTTTTTTCGGCGGCATTCACAGGAATTAGGGTGGTGTGGAAGGGATAGCGACGCAACCCTTCAATAATTACTGTTGGATTGTGGTGTCCTGTAATACCAGCAAAGCGCACGAGTTTCTGTTGTATTGCTTCTTCTAAAGCTTGAATTGCTCCTGATTTGCCAAAGATAGTGTCAAGTTGTTCGGGATAGGCAACAGCATGCATTTGCCATAAATCTAGATAATCTGTATGCAGACGTTTGAGCGATCGCTCTAATTCTCGCCATGCCCCATCCCGATCTCTTTTATCCGTTTTGGAAGCTAAAAAGATCTGGGAACGATAAGATGGCAGCACTTTACCGAAATGATCTTCACTAGAGCCGTAGTTAGCAGCACTATCAAAGTAACGAACTCCTAGCTCTAGCGCTCTTTCAATAATAGCCACAGCATCACGTTCTCTGTCTTCTTTGTCTAATGGTGTTTTTGAACCTGCACCACCCAACCCAAAGATTGGAACTTTTACCCCTGTACGTCCTAGCAATCGTTCTGGTATCGTTGCAGTACTAACGGAATTTTGTTGCAAGCTGTTTGCTCCTACAATGCCACCAGCAGCAGCCACGCTGGTAATTAAGAAGTTGCGCCGTGTCGTTTTTTCCGTCATCGCTTCTCAAAATTATGTACAAACAGAACTTGTACAATTTGAAACTATTTATATAGTTATTATTTATTACTCAAGATAGATATTTTTAGAGACTATTTATAAAGTTAATATTAAAAGTAGGGTGTGTTACGGCTATGTAGGGATTTGAGTGTTTAAGAGAGTCAGATTAGCCGTAACGCACCAGTAAATGCGGCGCGTTACTGGATTGTTTCAGCTAAAATAGTGCAATAGATTTTGAGCTATTTTTTGATAAATCAAAATTTCTGATTTTTCCTAATGCACAAATTTAGTCTAGACAGTCCACTACAATTTAAGATTTACTTTATAAGTAATCTCGTACTTCTAGAAATAAATATTTTAGTATCTGACTCAAAACGTGAGCTAAGATTTAAAAATTATATTGTATTAATTACTAAATTTTATCAAATACAATCAGCGAACTAAGCCTTCTTCCTTAGCTGCAATAGTTTGCAATATTCTTGCATCTAGCATATCTAAAATTTTACTATCGACAGACATATCAAATTTTCTAGCAAAATGAATTTCGTCCGAAATTAAGTGTGAATAATGATTAACTGTAAGTATACGAGGATGTCCTTGTCGACTATTCGTAAAATCTATATAACGCTTATTGTCATTACAAATATTAAATAATTCACTATTAATTAAAATAGTTTGTATAAAAGATTCATCAGGAAGACACGTCTTTTGATAGTACGTAATTAGCTCAGGATTTTGATTACAAAAATAATATAGATATTGAATGCATTTTAATGAAAGAGTATGAAAATAGGAGCCTCCATAACAAGCAAAGTATTCATTAAATGGAGTGAAATTAGCACGAATTCCCGCTGTTATTCCATAGGAGGTATGAACACGAATGTAAGGCTGAATGTTATTGATAATTCTTCGTGAAAATTTAATTAATCCTTCTTGCCAGGGTGGTAGTGATTCAGCTAATTTCCTGTATTGGTAAAGATAGCGATCGCGTCCTTCCTTACTGCCCCAACAATTTTTTTCACAATCAGAAAGTGCATTAAAATGAAATAAAAATGCATCATATTCGGTTTCGGCAAGAAATTTCTCAATTTTAGGTAATGGTTGGGTGGGATAATCTTGACCAGTGAGATTAATTAGCCAATCAAACTTAATATTGTGGCTAAATAGCCAGTGAACAGCATCCAGATAGCCTTTAATGAGTGAAAAATCTCCTCGTCCTCCTTGATTATTAATAATCTCAAAATTGGTTAAATTACCAAAGGTTTCTTTGTCTAACTTACAAAAATAGGGGTTATGGCTGATTAATATATAGGATTTGGGACTTGATTCTTTAATAATGTTAACTAGTCTATAAATTTGCTCTGGATTTTTATGAGTTTGAATTAGATAAACAATTTTCATAAATTTACCCACAATTTTATAAACAGCAAAAAACTAGGTTATCAAATGCTTTCGGAAATAGCTAAGTTTTAAAGTTTCCTAATCACTTGTTAAAATTTAATATCTAACTGAACAGTAATCAACCACTTAGCGATCGCCTCATTTATCAAATCAGAATATTCTATCATCACCAGATGTCCTGCTTGATTAATGTGTAAATGAATACTGTTGGAAAAATAACTTGCTAATTTTTTTCCCATGCTGTGTGTAAATATTTTATCTTGACCGCCAGTAATCACTAAAGCAGGGACTTGTAAATTTTTGGGTGAAGGGTAACGGGCAAAAAAATCATAATTCCAAAAGATTTTCAACGCTTTGTAGGCAGAGAAACCTGTCGATATAGAATTTTCACTAAGAAACTGTTTTACCAATTTGTGATGGTATGAGGTTGAAAAAAAGTTTGTCAGTGTTTGTACGGCAGGTACCTTGTAAAGAGAACTTCCTCCCAAAGCTATCAACTTCATCAAAGGAATTTCCCACCAAGGTATTAAATTATGGGTTCCGCCAGCAATAGCGATGATGCCACTAATTGGACGATACTGAGCCAACTCTAAACCAATAGAAACTCCAAAGTCATGACAGCATAAAATAGGTGAGGAAATACCAAAATGATCCAACAATCGCCCTAAATCACGACAATGTCGCCCGATGGAGTAGCGCTTGTAAGGGCTAGATTGTCCGTTTCCTGCTAAATCATAAGCCAAAACTTGCCAACCTAAACTTTGGCTAAATTCATACTGAGAACGAAAGTCGAAGCGGTTTCCCATTACTCCATGGATAAATACCACAGCAGGATTTGTACCTCGACTGTGACAGACTTGTAAATTTACTCCACGCCGTAGATGAATGCTTGAACCGAAGGCATCTTTCATCATAGTTAGTTAGCTAGCAGTTGGCGGTTTTGAAATCGAATCATCAAGTAATTGCTTTTGGAGTAGTCACCCTCGGTATAACTATTGGTAGCTTTGACATTGCGCCAACTATTTTTGACAAATAACACCTAAACATTGAATTCTACGTGCGTTATGTTTCAATTTTGTGCCAATCTTGTGTCAAAGTAATGAAGTTTTCACGACAACTTGCAATACGTTAAAGATAGCTATGCATTAAGCAGTCCTACATCAAAAAGTTTTACAGGCATGAATAAAGAGAAAGTGAGCCAGACAATGAGACAAAAGGAGAAACCTTGACTTGTAGTTCCGTAAATCAGCATTCTTTCAAGCAAAATCTGCACATGCTGGCTGTTTGCCTACTCATATACTCAATTAGGTTTTGAAAGCTGTTATGTTCAAAAAACTACAAATTTATCTGCTGTGATTAGATTTTTGCAGCAGCTATGTAAATTTTATTGTCTTATAATATACAACTATTCTAATCAAACTTTATGAAAACCTATTTATTAGCAATTTTTGCAAGTGCAGCACCCTTCTTGGAAGATTAGGTGTCTTAGAATCTATAATTTTTTGATTTTTTCCTCATACAAATTTATACCATAGGTATTTAAGGGTAATTATTATCTAATTGAGTAGTTTATTACTTGCTTTCTAGAAGAATCACAGCAAATTTACTAGAAAAGTATAAATTTAAGCATGGTATTAAAATCTCATCAAAAAAAATGTAAAATTCATTATCTGTGTGTGATCTGATTCTGATAAGTTAATTAAACTAATATACTGGCAATCTTTTCTAGACTTCTTTATTCAGCGCGGGTGTTGATAAAGCAAGCACAATCCATCTAGTTAAACTTATGGCGCTCATAGTTCAGAAATTTGGTGGTACATCTGTCGGTTCAGTCGAACGCATTCAGGCTGTGGCACAGCGCGTTTACAAAACCGTAAAAGCAGGAAACTCTATTGTGGTGGTGGTTTCCGCAATGGGTAAAACCACCGATGGACTCGTGAAACTGGCGGCAGAAATCTCCAAAAATCCTTGCCGCCGAGAAATGGATATGTTACTTTCCACAGGTGAGCAAGTATCCATTGCCTTGTTAAGCATGGCCTTGCAAGAACTTGGGCAACCTGCAATTTCTCTAACTGGTGCTCAAGTAGGAATAGTGACTGAAGCTGAACACACCCGCGCTCGCATTTTACACATTGAAACAGAGCGGGTTGAAAGACATATTCAAGAGGGCAAAGTTGTTGTTGTTGCTGGTTTCCAAGGTATTAGCAGTACGGAAAAATTGGAAATTACAACCTTAGGGCGTGGTGGCTCGGATACTTCAGCAGTTGCCCTCGCCGCAGCATTACGAGCGAATTTTTGTGAAATTTATACTGATGTGCCAGGTATATTAACTACCGATCCCCGCCTAGTGCCTGAAGCACAACTAATGGATGAAATCACCTGTGATGAAATGCTGGAACTCGCCAGCTTGGGAGCCAAGGTGTTGCATCCCCGTGCGGTGGAAATTGCCCGCAACTACGGTGTTCCCCTGGTAGTACGCTCTAGTTGGACAGAGGAACCCGGTACTTGGGTAACATCGCCTCCCGTCAAAGAGCGATCGCTCGTCAACTTAGAAATTGCCCGTTCAGTAAATGAAGTACAATTCGACACCAATCAAGCTAGAGTTTCACTATTACGGGTTCCAGATAAACCAGGCGTTGCAGCACAGCTGTTTGGAGAAATTGCTCGTCAAGAAGTAGACGTAGATTTAATTATTCAGTCAATTTATGAAGGTAATACAAATGACATCGCCTTCACAGTAATGACACCAATTTTAAATAAAGCCGAAGCCGTAGCAGCAGCGATCGCCCCAGTTTTGCGTACTCACAAAGGTACAGAAACCACAGAAGCAGAGGTAATGGTTCAGCAAAACATTGCCAAAGTCAGCATCGCAGGTGCAGGAATGATTGGACGTCCTGGAGTTGCAGCTAAAATGTTTGCTACCCTAGCAAAAGCAGGCGTGAATATCCAGATGATTTCCACCAGTGAAATCAAGGTTAGTTGCGTAATTGATGCCGCAGAATGCGATCGCGCCGTTGCTGCCCTGCGAGAAGCATTTGAAATAGACAACACAAAGACAGAAAATTTCTCCGCGTCTTTAAGCCCCCGCGTCTTTGTTTCCTCTTCCTCCACTCCCCCCGTGCGTGGTGTCGCCCTCGACATGAATCAAGCTCGTCTTGCCATTCGCCAAGTGCCAGATCGCCCAGGGCTAGCAGCGAAGTTGTTTGGACTATTGGCGGAAAAAAATATTAGCGTAGACATGATTATTCAGTCGCAGCGCTGTCATGTCATTAATGGAGTACCAAGGCGAGATATTGCCTTTACTGTAGCGCGGTTAGATGCCGAAGAAGCTCAAAAAATGTTACAGCAAGTAGCAGCAGAGTATGGTTGGGGTGAAGTTGCACTAGATCGGGCGATCGCCAAAGTGAGTATCGTTGGTGCTGGCATGGTAGGGCAACCAGGAGTCGCAGCAAAAATGTTTGCAGCGCTGGCACAGCATCAAATTAACATTCAAATGATTACTACCTCAGAAATAAAAATTAGCTGTGTAGTAACACAAGAAGAAGGTGCAAAAGCTTTGCAAGCCATTCACGCGGCATTCGGACTAGCAGGTAGCGAAAAATTCGTAGTACCAGCTTAGAAAATTTTACTCTCACCTCATACCATTTTGGATTTTGGAAAATGGAATTGGAAATCGCCTTCTGTATCAGGGTTCCATTTTTCAATTAGTATTAAAACTTCTAGAAGGCTCCCCTAAAGGCTACTTCAATTTATAATGATTCACATTGATGGTTCCTATGGCGAAGGTGGAGGGCAGGTTCTTCGCACTTCCCTGAGTTTAGCTGCTATCACCAGTAACCCCATAAGTATTCATAACATCCGTGCTAAACGCAAAAAGCCAGGGTTAGCAGCTCAACACCTAACAGCAGTTCGCGCCGCCGCCGCAATTTGTAATGCCAAAGTGCGGGGCGATAGTTTGGGTTCTACAATGCTGGAATTTATTCCTGGTGGTACTATCAACACCGGAAACTACACCTTTGACGTGAGTGAAGCTCAAGAAGGTGGTTCCGCAGGTGCGATTACTTTAGTATTACAAACAGTCCTCTTGCCTCTATCATTAGCAAGTGGTGACTCCCAAATAACACTAAGAGGTGGAACCCACGTTCCTTTTAGCCCACCAACAACTTACCTTGAGCAAGTATATCTACCCTTACTCAAGCGGATGGGCATACAAATGGAGATGCAACTAGATGCTTGGGGGTGGTATCCCCAAGGCGGGGGTAGGGTGAGACTGTGGGTGAATGGTGGTAGAAAACTTAGCGGGATAAACTTAGAGGAACGCGGTAATTTGCAACAGGTACGGGGATTAGCAGTAGTGACAGAACTACCTTCCCACATTCCTCAAAGAATGGCTAGCCGTGCCGAGAATTTATTGCGCGAAGCAGGATTGAAAGCTGTTGTGCAACCATTAAGAAATAAAGGCATAGCATCTGGAGCAGGTTTATTTCTCACTGCTGAGTATGAAAATAGTTTAGCCGGGTTTAGCGCCTTGGGGCGTGTGGGTTTACCTGCCGAGAAAGTTGCTCAAATAGCTTGTGAGGAACTACTGGAGTTTCATCAAAGTGGTGCAGTAATAGATGAACATTTAGCAGATCAGTTGTTGTTACCAGCTGCTTTGGCTGCAAATCAAAGTAAGTATCGAGTAGCCAAGGTGAGTATGCACTTGACGACAAATGCCTGGGTAATTGAAAAATTCGGATTGGCAAAGATAACAGTAGATGAAGTAGAAAAGATGGTGACAGTACAACCTTCTCTACTATTGCCAAGCTAAGAGAAAATATTTATGGCTAAAAGGCGTCTTAGCGAACTATTATTTGGTGATTTTACTTGGAAAAGATTGATTAGCTCGCTTGTATTTATCTATATATTTTTTGCTGTTTATATTTTTTTTGGGGCAGATAGCATGATTTTTCTACCTCAACCATCTAGCTATCAAGATACAAATGAGATTATAAAGTTGACTAGTGCAGATGGTACAAAACTTTCAGCAATTTATTTTTTTAATCCTACAGCTACAAACACTATTCTTTATGTTCACGGTAATGCTGAGGATTTAGGAGATATTAAAGTTGTACTCGAAAAATTACGCAATCTGGGATTTAGCGTCTTTGCATACGATTACCGGGGCTATGGCACAAGCGAAGGAAAACCTACAGAAAAAAATGCTTATCAAGATATCGATACTGCTTACAATTATTTGACACAACAATTAAAGATTTCGCCACAGCAAATAATTGTTTTTGGACGTTCGGTTGGAGGTGGTTCTGCTGTTGATTTAGCAGCCCGGAAACCTGTTGCAGGCTTGATTCTAGAAAGCACTTTTATTTCAGCATTTCGGGTTGTTGTGCCTTTGAGAATTTTGCCTTTTGATAAGTTTGCCAATCTGGATAAAATCAAAAGAGTAAATTGCCCAGTATTAGTGATACATGGTAAAGCAGATAGAACTATTCCTGTTGCTCATGGAAAAACGCTATTTGCTGCTGCACCATCACCCAAACTTTCTTTATGGGTAGACGGCGCAGATCATAATGATTTAGCTTGGGTGGCTGGGAAACGGTATGACGAAATTTTACGAGAATTCGAGCAGCTAGTAAACAACAATAGAAATCACGTCTAATGTAAATTAAAATGGCAAGCAAAAATTATGTTTTAGAAATCGACCACCGATAAACCACCAGATGCACACAGATGATTTATCTGTGTTCGTGATTATCCTAAACAATAAACCCTGACGCAGAAGACGAATTTTAATCCAAAATCTAAAATCCAAAATAGTACGAGTTCGGCTAATTCACATTATACGTATTATACGTAAATTAATAGTTGTGTAACCACTCAACAAATTTTAATAATCATCTCTCTCATTTAAATGATGATATAATGATCAGATTGCATGAAGAAAGGGGGTGAACATACTATGCTACCCAAAGTTGTACCTAACTTAGAAAGTGTAGTCGAAGACTTTGGTATTCCTGGTATTGTGGCGATAGTGATTCTGCCTTTAGCGATTCCGGTTGTCGCACGTTTTGGTAAATCCTTAACCAAGACAACTATTAAAGGCGGAATAATCCTCTATGAAAAGAGTCAGAGAGCGATCGCAGCAGTTAGTGAAAACTTCGCAGATATAGTCGCTGAAGCCAAGGCAGAACTTACTGTAACTGATAGTACGCGCCTCCGAAGAATTAGGTAAGATAGTTATTGTTTAGCTGCGTAAAAAGCATAAAGCTATCACCTTAAAAATATAACTTCTACAAAAAAGCATAATATTCCCATCGGTAGTAACCAAAACCGATCGCAACCTCATTAAACAATTGAAACAAGTTGCAATTCAAGGAGAAATTTGATGCAAACAAGGAAAGACACGGCAATGTGGATAAAAATCAAATACATTTACCGTGTTGACCGAAGTTTGTATCTTAGTATTAGTCCCCACAACTGAGTGCAATTTGGCAAGCATTAAACATAATTTGCGAATAACATCACATAGGAAATCTCGTAAATTAACAACGATTTAAACTCAGCAATTTTGTTGTTGATTAGCGATTTATTTTCAGCTTGGAAATGGGTGTATTGCAAATTGATGTGCCTTTATTTGGTGTGCTTGCCATACTTGCTTTCACCATTGCAACTATCAAAGGCAACGGATCAGCAGTCTATAAACTGCCCAGAGCAACCATCCGCTACATCCGCTTGCTTTGGTTCTGTTTACTTCTACATCTACCCATCCCATCACAGTTGAGGAGGCGCAACATGAGCAATTGGTACAAACTCGACGCCCAAAAAGTCCTGCAACAACTCGGCAGCGATATGGCTTTTGGATTAAGTACAACTGAAGCCAGTCATCGTTTAAAGCAGCACGGTTTCAACGAATTAATTGAGCAAGGACTAAAAAATCCCTGGCAGATTCTGTGGGAACAAGTCACTGCCAGTTTGGTAATTATTCTAATCGTGGCTGCATTGATCTCAGGCTTATTGGGTGATTATAAAGACGCAATAGGTATTATCGCTATTGTTGTCCTGATTGCTTTTTTGGGTTTCAGTCAAGAGTACCAGGCACAAAAAGCGATCGCCACACTCAAACGACTATCTTTACCTAATGTTAAGGTACTCCGTAACGGTCGTTGGGAAGAAATTTCAGCCCGCTATCTTGTGCCGGGAGATATTGTGCAGTTAGAAGCAGAAGATATTGTTCCGGCTGATTGTCGTGTGTTAGAAAGCTTTGGTTTGCGCATCCAAGAATCAACTCTGACTGGTATATCCGAACCCATAGATAAAGATCCACAGGCACTCACTCAAGCAGATTTACAACTAGGCGAACGCCACAATATGGCTTACATGGATACCGTCGTCACCTACGGACGGGGGTTGGCAGTGGTGACAGAAACCGGGATGAACACAGAGATGGGGTGTGTTGCCTCAAGGATTCAAGCAGTAGAGGTACAACCAACACTACTCCAAAAGCGCTTAGATCATCTAGGAAAAGGATTAGCATTTGCCTCTCTGGCTTTAGTGGCAATAATTCTAATTTTGGGAATCCTGCGGGGAGAAGACTTGAGGTTGATGCTCTTGACTGCCATCACTTTAGTAGTAGCAGCTTTACCGGAAGGTTTGCCAGCAGTGGTAACAATTGCCTTAGCTTTAGGGGCGCGACAGATGTTGAAACGGCGAGCGCTAATTCGCAACTTACCTGCCGTGGAGACTTTGGGATCGGTAACGGTGATTTGTTCTGGTAAGACAGGTACCCTCACAGAAAACCGCATGACAGTCAGTGTCCTTGATGTGGCTGGACAACGTATAGATTTGACTACTCGAATGCGTACTCCTGTAGGAGAAAAAAACCGAGAAAGGCCATTTTTACTGTGTCAGCCGCCAAGTGTAGCCCTACTTTTAGCTGGTAGTACTCTCTGCAACAATGCTTTGTTAGAACCAGATCAAGATGAACCGCTCTACTGTCGTGCCGTCGGCGATCCCACTGAAGGTGCTTTGGTAATGGCTTCAGCTCAACAAGGACTATGGAAAGCTGACTTAGAATATCTCCTCCCCCGCATAGCTGAAGTTCCTTATGCATTTCAGCGCCAGCGCATGACTACTATCCACAAATTCCCAACTAATGCATCGAGAATTCCCTGCGTTTTGGAAACGGTTTGGCATTGGAGTGAAAAAATCGGCAGAATATCTCACATTGCCTTTACTAAAGGTACGGTGAATAGTCTTTTGGATGTTTGCAGTCATATTTGGATCAATGGACAAGCAAAGCCGCTAACTGAAATTTGGCACAGACATATTTCTGTTACCTATAGTCAACTAGCCAAAAATGGTTTGCGAGTGATGGGTGTAGCGTTTCGACCTTTACAATCTGCCCAAGCATGGGAAGATGTAGAGCAAGACTTCATTTTCATCGGCATGGTAGGCATGAACGATCCAGCTCGCCCGGAAGTCAGAGATGCCGTACTCACCTGCAAAGGTGCAGGCATCCGTCCAGTCATGATTACAGGCGATCACCCTCTCACAGCCCAATTTATCGCCCGTGAAGTAAGTATTGCTACTAATGGTCGCATCCTCACCAGCGATGAACTTTGCCAATTACCAACTGAAGAATTAGTAGCCATTCTAGAAGATGTATCTGTTTATGCACGAGTAACTTCCGAACACAAGCTAGAAATTGTGCAGACATTGCAAAGACGGGGGCATATCGTCGCGATGACAGGTGATGGCATTAATGACGCACCCGCTCTTAAAGCAGCTAATATTGGTGTGGCAATGGGAATTAGAGGTACGGATGTAGCCAAAGAGGCGGCAGATATGGTGCTGCTAGATGATAACTTCGCAACTTTGGTTGCTGCTGTCAAAGAAGGACGTGTCATTTACGACAATATCCGCAAGTTCATTAAGTATCTGTTGAGCAGTAATGTTGGCGAAATTTGGGTTATGTTGGTAGCTCCTTTTTTGGGAATGCCGTTGCCGTTGTTGCCACTACAAATTCTTTGGATTAATCTAACTACCGATGGTTTACCAGCCTTAGCTTTAGGTGTAGAACCAGCAGAACAAGACACTATGAATCGTCCCCCTTACCCTCCCAACGAGAATATTTTTGGTCGAGGGATGGGCAGAGATATTATCTGGATCGGAATACTGATGGGAGTAATATCTCTTGGTACAGGCTATGTGTACTGGAGAATTGGTAATCCGAATTGGCAAACTATGCTGTTTACCACCCTTACCCTTGCACAGATGGGTAATGCTTTAGCAATCCGCTCGGAACAAGACTCGCTATTTCAAATCGGTTTGTTGTCTAACAAGCCACTTTTGGGAGCAGTAACTTTGACGCTGGGACTACAGCTAATGGTAACTTACGTTCCTTTCTTCCAAAAACTATTTACAACCTTACCTCTGTCAGCAGTTGATTTTGCTGTTTGTTTGGTTGTCAGTAGTTTAGTGTTCTGGTGCATAGAACTGGAAAAATTACTGTTACGTCGCCGTCAACCTCGTACCAACAAATTGCATTTAGTTCCAGAAGTTGAACAGAGCTACGTTCAGCCGTGCCATGTCACCTCATCTTCTATGGCATCACCCCGGATGCACTCATGTAATTCCTCAAAGTCACGCGATCGCGCTGCTTCTTTACGTCTGCATTTGCGGTTAAAAGCGAGTGGATATAAACGAAAGTGAATAACATGAACGTTCAGACAGGGAACAATACAACTATAATGTTCTTGCCGTTGGTTTCTCCCAAGGCGCACCTTACTCTGTCCTTGAACAAGATCCGCATCACCCGTAATCGTAAAATCTGCATTTGCACTTTAGTCTGGTCAATACGTACTGGCATTTGGTAACATTATCAACAACAATTACCTCTCAAAAAACATGGTCGTCCTGCTCGTAGTTTTTTGTTTCGTCTCGGTTTAGATTTTCTTCGTCATGCTTTATTTGTTTTAGATGCTCAACCTCTATTGTTTCGACAATCTCTCACTTTTTTGTCCTGTACTTAGGCGTACGCAGGCTTATAACTCTACATATCTTGTATTAAAGCTCTCAAAATTACGTGCATGAGATCACAATAACTGTGCAGCAGCTTCGCGCAATCTTTGAGGGCAATTATCTGCGATCGCTTCGCCATGAGCCACAGAAATAATACGCAAATCAGCTACGCTATCAGCTAAAGCTTCTAACCACTGACGATAGGCGTTTTTGTCAGTTATGAAAAATCGTTTTCCTAAGGCTGTAATTCCAAAATAACCAGTTGCTCCTAGCCATCGTAAAATAAATTTGTTTTTGGATACGTATTTTTGTAAATAAGGCTCAGTTAAATTAAACAAAATATCCGTCAAAATTAATGCTTTTCCTGTTGGTAGTTGCAATTCATATACCAACTCTTGCGGACGGATACCAGCAGGTTGATGGCAAACTATACCGTAGTTAGGAAGAAATTCTTCGGCGATCGCATCAACAGCAACAACTTCTTCAACATATGGTTTAGCGGCGGCTGGAGCAACCAACGACTAATAGTTCGGGATAGCGTTGTTTATAGACACGTGCATCAAGTCTGTGAATCCGATTTGGTACAATCATGATTTTTGGAGTACCTAAAGATTCGAGTTGTGTCATCTGTGTTTCATTCAAAGCGATCGCATTATGAATTAAAAGCGCAGAATCTGGTAATTGGTACAGCACCATTTCTCTATGTGCCATTGGTGCATTTGGAAAAATGCCTGTAACGTGCCAAAGTTTGGGTGCAAGTTCTTGAATAGAACTGTGAAGTACTATGTGTGAGTGCCACTCATCGCTACCAATATTTACACTACCTTGACGAGGTTTAACAAAAGAAAATAAAGAATAAAATAACTCAGACGCATCTATTTTTTCTTTGTTCATAAACTTCTCTAAGGCAGGAGGCAGAGAGCAGCGCGTTGCGGAGCTAGTGCTTTGCGGAGCCAGTGCGCCCTTGCGGGTTAAGCGCGTCGAGTGCGACTGCCCAGAGGCAGAAGGAAAAAGATTATTTTCTCTATTGTTTAAGGAATGAAATTTTAATTATATCTATCTACTCATACCATTTCTATATGAAGACACATATAAATAACCCCACCGCCTGCGGCACCTCCCCTTGGCAAGGGGAGGTTGGGAGGGGTCAAAATAATGTGTGGCTTTACAGAGAATTGGTATCAGATATTTTTTCATTTTTTGATTTTTATTGCCAACGTATATAAAGTATTGAATGATTTTTAATTATAATATACTCAACAAGTAGAGCAAAAATTAACTACTTTATTTTATATTTTAAATTATTTACATTATCAAGTATCAAGTATGAAAAATCAGATTACTGACTTCTCAAAGAAGTCGGAAATCTGCATTTTAAATTGCTATATTGCTATAGTGGAGAAAATATAAATAAACTAAATTTCAAACTATTATGAAACTTTCTGATGGGCCGAATATACCCCCACTGATACAGCTAAGTCTAACACTCTTTCGCCCTTTAGAAACTCTAGAAGAGTATCAAAAGCGCTATGGCGATATCTTTTTATCAAAATTAATTGGTCTTGGTCAATTTGTAGTCTTGAGTCATCCACAGGCAATTCAAGAGATTATGGCTGCTGATCCGAAAGTGTTTAAGTCTGGATCTGCCAATCAATTATTACATCCGTTAGTAGGAGATGATTCAATGCTGTTGCTAGATAGCGATCGCCATCAAAGTCAGCGGCGATTGTTGAACCCTGCTTTCCATGGAGAAAGAATGCGGGCTTATGGCAAATTGATTTGTGAGATTACTGAGCAAGTTACAAGCGACTGGACTGTTGGCAAGTCTTTCATTGCCCGTCCTACCATGCAAAAAATTTCCTTGCGAGTTATCCTTAAGGCTGTTTTTGGCATTGATGAGGGAGAGCGTTTTGAGGAACTGCAACGCTTTCTCAGTGGAATGTTGGATACTTTCGATTCACCTTTAAAATCTAGCTTCCTGTTTGTAAAGGCGCTGCAAAAAGATTTAGGTGCGTGGAGTCCGTGGGGACAATTTGTGCGCAAACGGGAACAAGTTAACAAACTCATTTACGCTGAGATTCAGGAACGGCGGCAACAGCCTCACTTGAATGGTGAAGATATCCTCAGTTTAATGATGTCAGCTCGTGACGAAGCGGGGCAGCCAATGACGGATCGAGAACTACGTGATGAGTTGATGACTTTGCTGTTTGCAGGACATGAAACCACCGCTTCTGCCTTAGCATGGGCATTGTATTGGATTCACAAACTGCCGACAGTTCGTGACAAACTTCTTAGGGAATTAGAGAGTATTGGTGAGGATAAAGATGCTAGTGAAATTACTCGCCTGCCCTATCTGACAGCAGTATGCCAAGAAACTCTGCGGATTTATCCGATCGCTTTGTTTACCTTCTCTCGGATTTTACAAGCACCATTTCAGGTAATGGGTTATGACTTTGAAGCTGGTACAAGATTTTCCCCTTGTATTTATTTAATTCACCACCGCGAAGATATATACCCAGAGCCAAAACAATTCAAACCGGAGCGCTTTTTAGAACGGCAATTTTCACCTTATGAATATTTGCCCTTTGGAGGTGGCAACCGTCGCTGTCTGGGTATGGCTTTTGCCATGTATGAAATGAAACTTGTGTTGGCAACAATTTTGTCACGCTGGCAACTATCTTTAGCAGATAACCATCCTGTATGCCCGGTTCGCCGTGGTGTTACTACCACACCTGCTGGTGGTGTACGGATGGTAGTAACAGCAAAGGTGTCACAATACCCTAAAGTTAGAAGTGAAGCGATCGCACAATAATTAAAGATGGCAAAAAATCAAACCATAATCGTGACGGGTGGCGCACAAGGTATTGGCAAATGTATTAGCTTAAGTTTGCTTGAGTGCGGTTACCAGATTGCGATCGCCGATATAGATCGTGAAGCTGGAGAGGAATGCCTGCAAGAGTTCAACAATTTTGAAGCCGCTTTGTTATTTGTGGAAACCGATGTTTCTCAAGAAAATTCTGTCAGACAATGTATAGAAACCGTTGTGAATAGGTTTCAACGTATTGATGGACTTGTTAACAATGCTGGTATTGCTCAACCAGATAACGGCCCGGTTGAAGATTTATCATTAGATGATTGGCACAAAGTCATACAAACCAATCTGACTGGTTGTTTTTTGATGTCTAAGTATGCCATTCCATACTTGCGTCAATCAAAAGGAGCGATCGTGAATATAGCCTCGACTCGTGCCTTACAATCAGAGAAAAATACAGAAGCCTATTCTGCTTCCAAAGGGGGCATTGTTGCTTTAACTCATGCTTTAGCTATTAGTCTTGGATCAGATATTCGAGTCAATTGTATCAGTCCCGGATGGATTGAGGTGAGTGAATGGCGTAAGTCGAGACTAAGAACAAAGCCTCAATTAAAAGAAATTGATCATCATCAGCATCCGTCAGGGCGAGTTGGAAAGCCAGAGGATGTTTCTTCTATGGTTAAGTATTTAATTTCTGATGCAGCAGAATTTATCACCGGGCAAAATTTTGTCATTGATGGTGGGATGACTAGAAAAATGATTTATGAAGAATAGCGAAGTTAGGATTTTGTTACTCTCATCCACTGGGATAACTTTTACTGAATTCAAATAAATATTGTTTTGATTATATCAGTAGTAAGTTAAATGGAAGCCTTACCCAATAATTGGGCAGATGTTAAACCAGACATTGTATATTTTTCAACCAATGGTCTGCAAATTTCATTTGCTAGCGAGCAAATAAGGTTGGGATTAAAATACGATCAAAAAGGCAAACATTTAAAAGCTATTGAGAAAGGTCAAGTACCCATACGCGGTAATATTGGGCTGGTTCCTTCTCAAGAAGAAGGCTACGATTTGAAATCCAAGGTATTAGGTAAAGGCGGCGATCGACGGTTTCATGCAAAATTTATTGATGGAGTTTTACACTTCCCCGGTTTTGTAACAGAACATTAATCCCGAATAAGTATGACAAGACTCGAATTAAAAAATCACCAAGTTTGGCAAGATTTAACTGAAATATTAGAAAATATAAATGCTAACATCCTTGTTAAAGAACATCTTGAAAAATGTGATTATAAAGTTTGCGGTTACTGGGATGAGCAGGATGAATATTATGAAACAATTACTTTCCCTCGTAGTCTAAAAGCTGAATTAATCGGTAGTTCTATCGGTGTTACTAACAAAGAACGCTTTCTAAAACTAAAGTTTATCCTCCTAACTGCTGCTGTTGATGCCACACAGGCACTAAGTGATAATGCTCAAAAGGTAGGCGAGTTGATTCTTGTTTATGATGAAAATCTGGAATTTATTGATGAAAATTGGCTTTTAGATGTCGATTCTCCAATGCTTGAAATCAAAGGAGCTCACACTTGAGCAGATGTGGTTACTGACAAACAACCTTCTATTTAATTTGCAACACTTTACTTTAGCCAGTTCGCGCCACTACTGGTAACAATACTTGGGAAAGGGAAGCACCCCCAGAACTCACCTTTAATGTAATTGTTTGTGCATCGATACCAAATGCTGAATGATTACCATGATTCATGGCATAGGCTGGAAAACAGGCAGCGCTCAGACTTAGGCGTAAGGCATTACCTTGAGGAATTCGCGCACAAGTCGCCTGCAATTGAATTTTTCTAGTCACCTGATTCATGCCACCTCGACAACGCAGATAACCTTGCGTCAAATTGTAAACTCTACCGTCGGGATATACTTGCGAGATGACAGCACATAAATCAAAGCTTGGTTTATCAGCCCCACACAAAATTGCTACTACTACATCACCTGCTAAATGCAAGTCAGATTCTAGAGGTTCGCTAGTGTAAGTTAAGACATCTGTACGGCTATCAATATGCGATCGCTCAAATACACCCGCAGGTATTGCTGCATGACCGCCCAGGGAAGGAACTGGTCGCCAAGGATCGTGAACTAACACATCATCAACACTATGTTCTGGACAAGTGGTGGTCAAAACGCCTTCATCTTCCCGAACACTCACAAGTCCATAGCTTGACAAAAAATAGGATTTGTGGTCAAATTCAGGAAAGGTGGGAAAACCCTGCCAGTTGTTACTTCCCATTTCAAATAACCAAACAGGCATTTGTTCTGACAAACCTGTGTTTATTCCTTTGAGAAATTGGTCAAACCAGCATATCTGCATCCTATCTACAGGACTGATGGCATTAGCTCCAAAATCAGCTTCACCAACTTTACGCCCCCAAGGCAAGTGACACCAAGGCCCGATTAAAAGTTGTTGGCGATATTGACTCCGCGCTGTCATATCTTGATATAAATTCAGAGTGCCGCGTAAATAATTATCAAACCATCCACCAATATGGAACATTGGTAAATCTACATTTTTCAAGGATGTTTTGGGTGAAAGTTTTTCCCAATATTCATTAGGTTGGGAATGATTTAACCATTCGTGATAAAACGAATCAGGAGCAAAGTTTTTCAGGACTTCTGGTTGCGTAGGAATGGGATCGTACAAAGGCAAATTTTGAGAAGCGGCATATAAAGCTTGATAAGTTTTTTCATCTCTGTTCAACCGGGCGGTTTCTGTAGCTAATTGAATTGCCCAAGCAAGATTATTTTGCAAACAGAATGCTCCACCTTCATAAGCCCAATCAGCATATAAATCGTAGCCAATCATCGCCGGACAAATTGTTTTTAGGGCTGATGGTTTGGCAGCGGCGGCATATAGTTGAGTCATGCCTTGATAAGAAAAGCCATACATCCCGACTGTGCCATTACTGCCAGGTAAATTGGCAGCCCAATTGACTGTATCTTCACCATCAGCAATTTCGTGGGCAAATAGTTTGAATTCGCCTCCAGAAGTACCGCGCCCGCGTACATCTTGAATCACGACAATATAACCGTGAGATGCGTACCAAGTTGGATGAGCGTAGACAACACTAGAAGCGATCGCCCTGCCATAGGGTTGTCGCATCAACAATACGGGAAATTTTTCATCGGCTTCGGGGCGGTAAATATCTGCATCCAAGCGTACTCCGTCGCGAGTGTACATGGACGTGGTTTGTTTGGGAAGGATTTTGAGCATGGGTATGATGGAAAGATTAATAATTCGACCACAGATGGACACAGATGGACACAGATGAATTAGATAGAATTAATTACGCGGAAGATTATTGGCTGTGCGTATACCGTAAGTAATGTTTTGGGTGCTGGATTTTTGGAAAAGGTGTATGAAAATGCTTTGGCTCATGAATTACGAAAGGCACGGTTCTAGGTAAAACAACAATACAAAATACAAATACTATATGATGGCATTGTGGTGGGAGAATATTTTGTTGACTTGCTGGTAGAAGAATGCGTACTGGTGGGACTTAAAGCGGTTAGAGCTTTAGATGATGATAATTTTGCTCAGTGTTTGAGCTACCTAAAAGCCTCTCAGCTTAGAGTATGTTTGCTCATGAACTTCGGCAATCCTAAAGTAGAAATTAAGAGGTTTATGCGATAAATTAAACCATATATATACACAGATATATCGAGCAAATTACAAATATATCTGTGTTTATCTGTGTTCATCTGTGGTCGAAAATTATTTCATCTTACCTAATCTGTGATTTATCTGTAGTTGTCAACATCTTCAACATGGCATCAAGGCATCTAACCTACCAAGCACCGCCATATCTTCTGCATCTAATTCTACAGGTGTGCCACTACGAATTAACTCAGCAAAATCTTCATTGGGAACCATAATAGTTAAAGTATACAAACGTCCCGAACCAGTATTTTCAATTACATGAGTACCTGTGGCAGGGACTAATAAGCTATCTCCGGCTTTTATCGGCATACTTTTGCCATCACAGCTTGCTCTGCCTTCTCCTTTGAGAACAAAAAACATTTCTACCGCTAATTGATGACGGTTTGGAGGTGTTTTGCCACCAATATCAAAAATTTCTACACAACACGTCAAAGAAGTATTAGCAATTGCTGGATCGAACACTATCGCCAAGCGATTTGTATCATGGGGACTGATGCGATACGCTTGGTAATCTTTGGGAGATTTGACAACAGGAATAACACAAGAATTTATCATATGTTTTTAGTCATTGGTTATTTGTCATTAGTCATTGATCATTAGTTATTAGTTATTAGTCATTAACCACTAACTACTGTACGGGTGGGTTTTGCTGATAATCTTGCCGTTCAAACTGATAACTTATCTTCTAAACCCGCACGGCAGTCGCTACAACCGGGGGAACCCCGGCAACGCGCTGCCTCCCCTACTAACCATTAATTGCCTTTAAAATAGCTTCTGAATGTGTAACAAATCCAAAACACTGCTTGACGTTATATAAAGTTGCTAACCAACAATACTCAGGAGAAGTTGTGGCAGTACAATCTTGGACTAGTATGCAGTCGTATCCTAAAAAGTTAGCATCTTGTAAAGTAGCCATGACACATTGATCGGCATTGACACCAGCAAAAAATAGTGTTGTTCTGCCTATGTTCCTCAGGATACTGTCTAAGGGAGTATCCCAAAAACCGCTCATGCGGTATTTATCGACGCGAATATCCTCTGGTAGTTGTTTTAGCTCGTCTATTACTGCTGCTGCCCAACTACCAGCCATTAGTACCTGAGCACCATTACTAGGTAGCGGATCGCCCAATCCGACGCCTTCGCCTGTGGGGTTGTAGACGTGACGTAACCCTGCATTAATATTGAGTAAGTCAGGGCGATTACCCCAATTTAACCAAATTACGGGAACACCAACTACCCGCAGTTCTGGTAGTAAGTTTTGTAAAGGTTTTATCGGTTGACGTGCCGGGGTAACATCTACACCAATATGCGCTAACCAGCCATCAGGGTGGCAAAAATCGTTTTGCATATCGATGACGAGAATGGCAGCTTTTGCTAAATCAAGGCGCAGGGATTTGGTTTCTGTTGATAAGATAACGGGTTGTGGGTTTAAGGGAGGACGAGTAATATCTGCGATCGCCTGATTGACTGCCCAAGCATTTGGTGGAACTCCTAATTGCCGAAGAGGTAAATTCATACATTGCAACACTCAACACCATGCTTTACTTTTTAGCGTGAATTTCTTCTGTAACGTGTCATTACTTAATTAAGGTTAAAATTGTGAGCTTTACAATTAAGAATGTTTTAATTCCTGTTGAGGATAGTTACGCCACTGTTGATGTACAGGTTGTAAACGGCACTATTACTGCCATTGCACCGAATCTTGATATTGTAGGCAGCCAAATTAACGGTGAAAATAAACTACTACTGCCGGGATTTTTCAACGCCCATACCCACTCATCGGAAATGTGGCAACGGGGGATAATGTCAATGTTGCCCCTAGAATTATGGCTGGCAGAACTTTACGATTTTGCACCTCTAGATCTAGAGAAAGTTTACCTAAGTGCTTTGGGAACGGCAGTAGAAACTCTACTTTCTGGCGGCACAAGCGTCGTAGATCATCTAGTGTTGATTCCCGGCAAAGAGTTGGAAACCATCGCTACAGCAGTTCGTGCTTACCAAGAAGTTGGTGTTCGTGCTTTTGTTGCACCCCTAATTCAAGACGAATCTTTAACTGCTGGCATTCCTTCGGGGGAAACTCAACAAAACCATGAGCCTTATTTTCGCCCGACTCAAGCCACGCTGGCAGTGATTGAAGAGGCGGTAAAGCAATTTCATCGTCCAGAGGAGGGTATTAGTATTTTAGTGGCTCCTACGGGGATTCAACTCTGTTCTGATGCTTTATTTACGGGATGTATTGAGTTAAGCGAAAAGTATAATCTTTGCCGTCATTCCCACTTGTTGGAAACTAAAGCCCAAGAAAAGCTCGCCCAAGAAAAATACGGTTGCACTGCTGTTACCCATCTCAAACGTATCGGTTTTTTAGACTATCGCACCACCCTAGCCCATTGCGTTCACTTGAGCGATCGCGACATTTCCATCCTTAGTGAAACTCAATCTACTGTCGTTCACAACCCCTTAAGCAACCTGCGTTTGGGCAGTGGCATTGCCCCAATTTTAAAATATCGTCAGGCTGGAGTAAACGTGACTTTTGGCTGTGACGGTGCCTCTAGCAACGACTCTCAAGATTTACTAGAAGCAATCAAAATTGGTTCTATCTTACACAACATCACTGACTTAGATTATCAGCACTGGATTACACCCCGACAGGCGGTAGAAATGGCGTCTTTAGGCGGTGCCAAAGGATTGAATATGGCTGATCAACTTGGTTGCCTCAGCGTTGGTAAAAAAGCTGATTTGGTAATGTATGACCTCACCAACTTATCATTGCTACCGCGTACAGATCCAATTGGTTTACTAGTTTTAGGGCGTCCTAGTAATGTAGTTGATAGCGCATGGGTAAATGGCAAACCAATTGTTGTTGATGGGAAAGTCACAACAATTGATGTTGATAATTTGCGGCAAGAATTATTTAACCACAGTCAATGGCATACTCAGCGCCTGTCTCCAACCGTTGCCCAAATTCAACCCCATTATCGTTCTGTGATGGGTTTGTGATTAAAGAGCGATCGCATGATTGTAGTGGAGGCGATCGCTGTGTATTTTCATTAATTTACTCTAGTAAACTTGTAAAGAGTTGCATTTTATGCAGGGTTGAGGAGCAGACAGAGGCTGGGTTGCTCCCTTTTTGCTTCCTAAGTCTACTCCCGCGTACGGGTATCTTCCCAAACACGCCTTCCAAGGTTGGAGAGATTGGACGGATTCGTACAACTGTCAATTGCTGCCCCTGTATTTCCGTTCGGTGTATTTGTAAGACGATTTGAAAGTCCATTGTTTGGACCGCCGTTGTACCAGTGCCATACGATACGCCCTATTTTTCGTGGCACAGCAACGTTGTACATGGAATTCATTGCAGAAGTCACATCAATTCCATTATTTGTAACACCGAACTCTCCGATGATTAATGGTACGTTTTGAGACAGCACCCGGTCTACATAATTTGCCAGTTTAGCGTCTCCAAAATTCCACAAGTCCCATATATGGATGCTAAAGACTATGTTCTTATAGCCCTTGCCATCAAAATTAAGGATGTTTGCTGCGTCAGAGAGAATCGCACTGTTTTCGGTTGGTACGAAGGATGCATTCCAGGTATTGCCTTCCTGCCCCCACGCGATTCCATCGACGACAATCACATTTTTTGCTCCCGCGTCATCGCGAATTGCTTTGATGACTGCCTGGTTTACACCGAGCCATTTGCTGCGATCCTCAGCGTCATAGGTATTATCTCCCGGCTCGTTCATCACATTAAACCACACATAGGGATTATCTTTGTATCTGTTGGCAAGATCTCTGTGCCAGTTGATTAGCGCCGTCAGATCTTCCCCTTCGTAGAATCTCCCAGTCCTGTCATGGGCCTCGAACATAACCACAATCCCACGGCTTGTAAATTCCCGTACAATTTTATTGATGTCATTATTGCTTGTATACTGACGCCATGGCGTTTCCCCCAAGAATAGCAAGCTGTTGACTCGCACGAGGTTGAAATTCCAACATGAGCTTCCGATCGCATTAACATCTCGCGTTATGTCAATAGGCCATACCCAGTTAGGCCCTTGTACGTTTACTCCTTTGATAACAAATTCTTTACCTTCTGGATCGTAAATTTTGCTACCTACAGTTTTGAAATGCATCTGTGCCAAAGCCCGCCCATCTCCAATGGCTATCAGCGATAAAAGCGATGCAACTTGTGCTACCTGAAAGCAAAACAAAGCAACTTTTGACTTAAATCTTGAAATGTTCACGACATTTATCCTCCATGCAAGGCATCCAGCCGTGAGATTTCTCCCGAAAGATATGTGCGGTGAATCAAGAGCGCCCGGCACTTTTTCGGTTCCGCTTTCGCTCCCATACAAAGTTGCGCTGATAGCAGATTTGAATTGGCTTCAGCGTAGGTATTTATAGGGACGCAAAGCTCGCTGCCACTACAGTGCAGTGGAACCAACAATCTTTATAGTCGTGAAATTCCTTTAGTACTACTAGTGCCCAGAAGTAAACCCAGAGTAAGAATCACTTCTGAGCGTCTGCTGTCCTAATTATTACCAAAGAATTGCAACTTGATATTGAGTCGGGAGAAACTGTAGAGCCAGATGCCTTTTTTAGTGTTTCTTAAAAAAAAGGCATATTCTTCACCCGCCCCCATATGCTAAAATACCGCAAATAGGGGTTGAGTCGTGAGGCAGCATTAGACTTCAACAGTTTGGTTTTTACAACGGCCAAGTCTTTTCAAAACCAATACTGAGCTACTAACGACTCACCTAATTTTTTCACTGCACAAATCTACTCCTTTGATAAATCTCACCTCCTGAGTCTGTGAGTGAATAAAATTTGACTACGTATTTACAGTGGTTAAGTTAACACCTTTGGACTGTTTTTCAAAGTCATATGCAACCTAATGATGAGTTAGGAGAGATTGTAGAGCCAGATACCTTTTTAGGGTAAAGCGGTTTTTAAATAATGCTTGAAGGTGCGATCGCATTTCCAAAGGATAGGTTTTTGATTTAAAGAGCGATCGCATGATTGTAGTGGAGGCGATCGCGGTGTATTTTTTACTCAACCCAAGCCCAAATGCAGTTTCAATGCAGCATCAACTAATACCATCAACTCTTCGCTGAAACTACCTACAACATCACCAGTAATTCGTTGTTTGGAAATTGTTCTCACCTGCTGTGCTTGCACTTTTGAAGGCTTGGGTAAACCGCTATCATCTAGATTGAGCAAGACCTCGAAAGGATAAACACGGTTAACATTAGAAGTCAGTAGTAAAATTGTCACCGTAGTAGCAGCACGATTATTCGCATCATTACTGACTATTAGCACTGGATAACGTTTATCCATTGCAGAACCTACCGCAGGGCTGAGATCTGCGTAGTAAATATCACCACGTTTCATTTATCAATCCATCTGCAACTGTTACATCCCAATCGCTGTCAATCTCAGCAGATGCTTGACGGTAAGCTTCTTCTAGTTCTCGATTTCGCAACAATTCTAATGCTTCTTCGATGACTTGCGAACGAGATTTACATCTTTTACTTAGCTTGTAATTTTCAATAAACTCCACTAATGATGGTGGTAAGGAAATGGATAGTTTTTCGACCTTCATATTCCTACCATATAGTAGTAATAAAATTCTCACTTGTATAATAGCTTATACCATTTCTATTTTTTGATAATACAAATACGTCGGTAAAACGCCCATCTGTACGTCCCTACAAGAAGTCAAATGTGTATCAGGATTTTTGTGAAACACTATTTAGTAAAGACGTAAAGCCCAAATCCTCACCCAGTTATATTAGACACTTCTCTCCTTAAGATTGAGATGAGGTTCTCAGATCAGGCAAAGTTTAGAGAAAATTTGAGTTAATTTTTGCAAGCGGATGCATTAACAATACAAGTCTATGTATTAACATTGCAGGTCGATGCATTAATATTGCAGGCTGATGCATTAACAATACAAGTCGATGTATTAACATTGCAGGTCGATGCATTAACAATACAAGTCGATGCATTAACATTGCAGGTCGATGCATTAACAATACAAGTCTATGTATTAACATTGCAAGCCAAAACCTCGTAGAGATGCGATATATCGCGTCTCTACACCCGGATTCATACCGCGATTCAGCAACGCTGCAAAACAGTTAATCACGGGAAAATCCCACAACCAAACATGAAAAATTTTTTTCTGTTGTCTAGCCTCTAGTTCCGTTCCCTGTCCCCTTCTTTCAACACAGCACTAATTGACGAGTTCCAAAATCATCCCCGTCGCCAAATTTTGATATTTCCGCCATTATCTCCAGCAGCAAGCCAACCTCCATCGGGACTAAAGGCAACAGAACTGACGCAGTCGAAATGATTGAGGGTGTAAATTTCTCTACCTGTTGCCACTTCCCATAGTTTGATAGTTTGGTCGAAACTACCACTAGCTAAAATTTGTCCATCACTACTGAAGGTGACGGAGCTAATATAAGAGGAATGACCAGTAAGAGTGCGAAGTTCTCTACCTGTTGCAACTTCCCACAGTTTGATAGTGTAGTCATCACTATAACTACCACTAGCTAAAATTCGCCCATCGCTACTAAATGTGACAGAATTAACAACTGAGGAATGACCAGTCAGGGTGCGAATTTCTCTACCTGTTTGCACATCCCACAGTTTGATAGTGCCGTCGTCTCTACCAACAACCAAAATTTGTCCATCGCTATTGAAGGCAAGGGAACTCCCTGAGTCCAAAAAATGAGCGCTGAGAGTGCGAATTTCTTTACCTGTTGCCACTTCCCACACTTTTATAGTGTTTTCTGTTTCTTCACTACCAATAGCCAGAATCTGCCCATCGCTACTGAAGGCGACGGAATAAACAGAATAGGAATGACTAGTGAGGGTGCGAATTTCTCTACCTGTTGCTACTTCCCACAGTTTGATAGTTTTGTCCCAACTACCAGTAGCAAGAATTTGCCCATCACCACTGAAGGCGACGGATTGAACACAGCCGAAATGACCAGTAAAGCTGCGGATTTCTTTGCCTGTTGCTACTTCCCACAGTTTAATAGTGTTGTCCCATCTATTACTAACTAAAGTTCGTCCATTACTACTAAAGGTGATGGAGTTAACGTGTTGGGAATGACCAGTTAGAGTACGAATTTCTCTACCTGTTGCTATTTCCCACAGCTTTATAGTTTCGTTTTCACTACCACTAGCCAGCATTTGCCCATTATGACTGAAGGCGATGGAATTAATGCGGCTGGAATTGCCAGTGAGGGTACGAATTTCTCTAACTTTTATCTTTTGCAGCCAGTTAGTTGTCAGTTCCCACAATTTAATGGTTCCGTCCCAACTACCACTAGCGAGCATTCGCCCATCATTACTGAAGGCGATGGAATTAACGTTTTGGGAATGACCAGTTAGAGTAAAAATTTCTCTACCTGTTGATACTTCCCACAGTTTTATAGCATGGTCATGACCACTACTAGCTATAATTTGCCCATCACTACTGAAGGCAAAAGCACAACGCCATTCGGTATCATCATAGATGGTGCTAATTTTTTTACCTGTTGTCAGTTTCCATAGGTCGATATTCCCATAAAATGGCAGACGACTAGCTAAAATTTGCCCATCATTACTAAAGAATAGAACGAAATCAATTAAGTCGTTATTACCAGTGAGGGTGCGAATTTCTCTACCTGTATGTATATCCCATAATTTAATAGTTTTGTCATCACTACCACTGGCTAGAGTTAGCCCATCGCTACTAAATGTAACAGAGTTAACATCTGAGGAATGACCTGTGAGAGTGCGAATGTCTTTACCTGTTGCGACTTCCCACAGTTTGATGTTGTTGTCATCACCACCACTAGCCAGAATTTGCCCATCACTACTAAAGGCTACAGATTTAACTGAGTAGGAATCAACCGTTAGGGTGCGGATAAGTTGACCTGTACTTAGTGATAACAAGTGAATAATCCTACCTGCAACACTTGCTATAATACCTCCCTTGGGACTAAGGGCTGTTGTTCCAGAAATCCCCAAAATATTGTGAATGCATTCCCAAGATGGGGGTGTGTAGGGAGGAGATGTTACTGGTTGTGTTGGTGGTATGGGACTTGCACCCAACAAATGCAACCATTCCTGCACTGACTGAGGACGAAATTTGTAATTTAGCGCCATCCCTTTCATAATTGCCTTATTCACCCTATCGCTAACGCTGGAATTCAAATCTTTTGGTGGTTGTAGGGTAAAGTTTTGCAGTCTGGCGGGTGCTGGCATGGGTAACTGTCCAGTCAGCAAAGAATACAGTGTTGCAGCTAAGGCGTAAACATCAATATATTCTCCTCGTTCGGCATCGGGGACATACTGCTCAGGGGGCGCATAACCAGGGGTAAGATTTTGTGTATGTTGTTGGACTCCACCGGGAATAAATTGTCTGGCAATACCAAAGTCAATTAGTACTGCTTCTTGTTTCCCCGTGCGTATCATGATATTGCTCGGCTTTAAATCCCGATGCAGCAAACCTTTTTCGTGAACTACAGTCAATGCGTTGCCAATTTGCCGAATGTATAGTAGTGCGTCTGTTTCTGGTAAAGCGCCTACTGTAGTTATTTGCTCACTTAAATCCTCACCTTCAATGTATTCCATCGCCATACATGGCAAATTCACCTCATCAAAGACGTTTTCTACCTGCACTATATGAGGATGGCGACACAAAGCCAGTCGCAATGCTTCATCCCGGAAGTCTTGGCGTAATTTGTCTTGCTTGGTTATCCAGGCGGGATGATTTAGGATTTGTTCTCTGAGGGTTTTAATTACTCGCAATTCACCACGTTTGTTTTTGGCGAGGTAAGTAATCCCAATTCCCCCTTCGCCAAGCTTTCTTTCGATAAAATAGCGATCGCCAAACAACGACTGTCCTGGATTCCACACCATAAGTAATAATCTTGAGATTGTGGTGTTTATTTTTGGATAGTAACAGACAGTCGTTTAGCAACCAATAAATTAGCTTGAAAATAGGGTTGGGGGAACTCTTAACAGGGAGATGCTTAAACTTTCAGGCTCCTACAAACTGAATCGGAGCTATGTAGAGATTGCCAAAAGTCGAGAATTTGTTCTGCGACAAGCTTTGGATGGAAGAAGTGGAAAAAATGACGTCCTTTTTGACATTCCCAAAGGCGATCGCCCTCCATCAAAAACGGTTGCCATCCTTGCAGGGCGTCGGGTTCTACAATGATATCGTCTCGGCTACCACAAACCATTAAGGGTACAGGAACTGGAGAGGGAGGCACACTTAAGCGTTTAAATAAAGAATGAGGTGAGAGCGAGCAATCTAAGTCTTGCTCCAACAGCCTCTCTAGACGCTGAATGGTTTGTTCATTCTGATAGCCAAATAGGTTATACACCATTGTATTGAGAATCTTTTGCCGACTCAAGTAGGGGCAATGGCTATAGTAATGAGCTTGCCAGTCAGTAGCTGCATCAGCACCCACAGCTAATAGAGTTAAAGATTTAACTTTTTCTGGATATTGACGAGTATATAGTAGCCCTAATAATCCTCCCGTACTATGTCCAATCAGATGCACAGGTTGATTGCTAGATTGCAGATAATCATGTAACAGTTGGATCGCAACATCTAAGGAACTTGCTTCATCTTGAGTTTGAGTATATTCCCACCGGGCAATAGATACATGATGTGATAATTCACATAATAGTGGTTGAGCAAAGCACAATAGACTAGAGCTTGTATTTAACCAAATTACGTCTGGATGTTGAGACATTATATTTTTCCTGCAAGTAATTAGAGTTGCGATTTTGTGAAAGCTGCTAAAAGGTTATTGATAAAGTAATTCTTGAGTAGTTAAGTAGGGGAGGTAAAAAAACGGTCAGATGTTCTGCCCACCGAACTTCAGAGCCTCGCGGAGCGAGGAGCTAACGCACTTCGGCGGTAGACGCAAAGCGGCTTCTGTTAAGTAGCCGCCGCTCTGAGTTCTCGTTTAATTACCCTTGTGTTACGGCTATGCAAGAATTTGAGATTTTAAGAGGATGAGAATTAGCCGTAACGCACCACAATTACGCGGTGCATTACGCGTTGCTTTAACGCACCCTACGAATCATTAATACTAACGGCTAACAGCTAACGATGATTATTTAATAACTCATCAATTAACGATTGACAATTAACTATTAACCATTAACTATTAACTACAAACCAAATTCTTTTTTCAGTTGAGCCACCCAGGCTTTAATACGCTCGTCAGTTAAGTCAGATTGATTATCTTCATCAAGAGCTAAACCGACAAATTTACCATTCTTCAATGCTTTGGATTCGTTGAAATCATAGCCATCTTTAGACCAATATCCAACTGTAGTGCCACCAAGTTCGGTAATTTTCTCTTCCAAAATACCCATTGCATCTTGAAAGTTGTCGGCATAGCCAACTTGGTCACCTGTCCCAAAATAAGCTACTTTTTTACCATTAAAATCAATGTTATCTAGCTCTGGAAAATAACCTTCCCAGTCGCTTTGTAGTTCGCCAATATTCCAGGTAGGACATCCAATAATTAGATATTGATAGTCTTCAAAATCACTATCGTCTACATCTATGATGTTATGCAATGTCACTACATTTTCACCACCAAATTCTTTCTGAATTATCTCTGCTACAGATTCTGTTTTACCTGTAGTAGTTCCAAAAAATAGACCAATCTGTGACATATTTTGCTCCAATTGAATGTTTAATTCATCTTTGTAAAGACGTAGGATTCTACGCCTTCACATAACTAAATCAAGTTCGTAGCGAAGCGCACTCAGGCGATCGCACCAAACACAGCAAGACTAGTCAATAGCAAATAAGCAAAGATTGCTCCACCAATGCCACCAATCAAAAAGCCCTCAGTAAATTGACTCCATCCTTCCGTAGAATTAATAGCTTGTGGCACGCTGGGAACTGTTGCCACCGTTGCTGGTGGTAGATTTTCTAACTGTCTTTCAAAGCTAGTAGTGCCGTAAATCGAAAAACCAATGGTGACGATGACAATTAAACTGCCTGTGGCAATTAAACCAACCAAGTTACCCACATCAGAATTGCGTAATGAGGCTAATGTAGCAAAAGGCCCAACCAACCAGTAACCATGAGCCATGCCAATTTCCAATCCCCGTGCCAGAGGAGATATACCAGGGCGATAAATTGGCAAATATTTCAGAAACTTCAGCGTCAAATCTTCTGAATTGACTGCACTTGCCTGATTACCCATTGGGCGATTTACTTGCGGTGACTGAACCATGTCGCCATTTTTAAAATCAAATCCGGCTTCAATAGCACGGGCGCGCAGTGCGTGCCAAATATGACCTAACAGGAATATCAGCGCTAAAACAAAATGGAAAGTGACTAACCAACCACGAACGGAAACTACACCATCAGAAGTTGCGATCGCGTTAACTGGGCCATAGAAAACTTCCGGATAGACGGTGTTATTTTTTAACGCAAAGTATGCTGCCAAGAAGCCCATGTATGCAACAGCACCAATGCTGTAAGACAGATATGCTTCCCCTGAGTAAATCAAAACTCGGCGCGCCCAGGCAAATGGTTTAGTCAAAATGTGGAAAATGCCACCGCCAATTAACATTAAACCAACCCAGATATGACCGCCGACAACATCTTCCAGGTTATCTACGGCTGCCATTCCATCTGCTCCCCAAACGCCAAATAGGTAGCCAAAGATGCGGAATGGGTTGAGCGTTGGATGATTGATTACCCTAACATCTCCACCGCCAGCTAACCAAGGATCAAACACCCCACCCCAAAACATCGCCTTAGCAACCAGAAGCCAAGCACCCAAACCTAAAATTGTCAGGTGAATGCCCAAGATTGTTGTCATCTTGTCTTTGTCTTTCCAGTCATAGCCAAAAAAGCCAGCCAAGGTAGGATTATCTTCTAGCACCTCTGGCCCCAATAGGGAGTGGTAAATACCACCCGCTGCTAGAATAACCGAGGGTATCAGATGCAAAACGCTGATCACAAAGTAGGGATAGGTGCTAATAACTTGCCCACCAGCACCGACACCAAAACCGAGAGTTGCTAGATGAGGCAGTAAGATTAATCCTTGCTCATACATCGGCAGATTGGGATTGAAGCGCGATAGCTCAAACAGCGTCATTCCCCCAGCCCATAACAAAATCAATCCAGCATGGGCAACATGAGCGCCCAACAATTTGCCAGATAGATTGGTGAGACGAAAGTTACCAGCCCACCAACCAACATCAGGTATTTGTTGCTTGTATGGGCTATCTGTGATTACTGCTGTCATTTTTGGTACTCCTTGAGAATAGTTTGCAGTTTTTTTGGGGTTGTACTTGAAGGAGTTTGCAAATCATTAGCATTAAAAGTATTTCAGCTAATAGGTTGGGGAATTACTGCCTCTTGACTCACCCTACCTTTGCGAAAATCGAACCCACGCGCCCGTAAGGCGTGCCAAATATGACCTTGGAGAAAGAAGAAAGCTAACCAAAAGTGGGCATTAGCTAACCAAGTTCGGGAAGTTACAAGGTCAGGATCGGGTGATGAAAAGTACGGCACGATATTCTGTCTCACCACCAGCGCCGGGCCATAAAAAACTTCGGGATAAACAGTGGTGTTGACTGAGACGAAAAGAGTGGCGATAAAGCCCATTAGTGCCAAAGCACCCAGACTATAGGAGAGGTAAGCTTCTCCTGACCAAACAAATAGTGGATGCGTCCAAGCAAAAGGCTTAGTCAAAATGTGGAAAAATCCACCGAAAATCAACATTGCCCCCACCCAAATGTGACCACCAACCACATCTTCAAGGTTGTCAACGCCAGCAATCCAGAATTTACCAATCCCGCCAAATAAATAGCCAAAGATGACAGCTGGGTTTAGTGTCGGATTTGTAATTATCCGCACATCTTCAACATTTGGATCGTATAAACCACCGAAGTACATTGCTTTGGCGACTAGCAAGAATGCACCACAACCCAGTAAAAATAGGTGAATACCAAGAATTGTGGTCATTTTGCCCGTATCTTTCCAGTCGTAGCCAAAGAAAGGAAATCTGCCTTCTAGGGTTTCTGGAGCGCGTAGGGAGTGAAAAATGCCTCCAAAGCCTAGAAAGGCTGAGGAAATCAGATGCAAAGCTCCGATGACGAAATAAGGATAAGTATCGACAACTGCACCAGAAGCACCTACACCCCAACCTTCAGCAGCTAGGTGAGGTAGTAAGATTAAGCCTTGCTCGTACATGGGTGCGGCTGGATTAAAATGGGCTAGCTCAAATAAAGTCATAGCTCCTGCCCAAAAAACGATCAAGCCAGCATGAGCAACGTGAGCGCCTAGTAATTTACCCGATAAGTTAGTAAGCCTGGCATTGCCAGCCCACCAAGGCGAGTCGGCAAGGTCTTGTTCTACCGACAGAGGACTTGTAGAGATTGTCATTATACACCTGCCTCAAATAGTTGAGAATAATATTCAACAACTCTAGAAAAGAGCTTACACTAAAAACTAAATAATTGAAATATAATCTCATTAATTTATTGAGAGAAAATGAAAAACCCCTTCTAGACAAAGCACAGAAGGGGTTGGTGGCTGGAATCTTAGGTTACTTTACGAGGCAACTTCTGCTAAAAGTTCTTCAACACCTACAATTTCCGGATCACCAAGAATTTCTTCCTTGGTATGGAAAGTGAAGTAACGCTGATCTCCTTGTATGTTCCATGTCTGTTGCAGTAACGAATGCGGATATGTGCCGTGATGGAGTTGGGAAAGTATAGGCGGCCATTTTTGGCTAAGTTTGTTACATTCACCAACATAAAGTTTTAAATTACCAATATGCGCGATCGCGTAGATGCCAGAACTCATAATCGTTTATCAATAATCATTACTATCCGTTCGTTGCTAGCTGTGCAAGAGCGAAAGGTAATTATGTCTTGCACAGCTAGCTGCGAATCTAGCACATAAAGAAAATGAGGCAATTGCTATCTCTGCTAACTAGATGCTACCTAAATCCTTACGGATAAACTAATGATTTTGCCTGGTTCTGTTGAAAAGTATCAAAAACTAACTGATAGTGTTCCCAGAACTGTAAACGGTGCTTGAGGAAAAATTAGATAGCCATTGGTGTCATAGTATCTGGTATTAAAGATGTTTTTGAAGTTGATTGCTGCTTGCCAATTATCGCGTCGATAGGCAATTGCCGCATCAGTTCTCACATAGGAAGGAATGGTGAAAGGATCGCTTTGGTTGGCAATGCGATCGCCGACATAAAATAATCCTGCACTCAATGCTAAACCTTGTAAACTTCCTTTTTGAAATTCGTAAGTCGTCCACAAACTTGCACCATTATAGGCTGCATTTTCTAATCTTGTACCTGTGGGAATGCTATTATCTTCACTAACAAATGCATCGTTGAGATAGCCAGAAGCAATTATTTTCCAACCTGGTGTAATTTCTCCAACTATATCCAGTTCAATTCCTCGGCTTTTCACTTCTCCAACTGCAATTGAAAAATTATCGTCGTTGGGGTCTACGGTGGCTACGTTAGTTTTGGTAATATCGTAAGCAGCCAAAGTTGTAGAAAGCTTACCGTCAAATAATTCTGCTTTGACACCGATTTCATATTGTGTACCCCGTGTCGGCTCTAAGGGTTCGCCGTCGGCGGTAGCATTATTATTATTAGGTACAAAAGAAGTACTATAACTGGCATACAAAGAAATCGGTTTGATTAGCTGGTAAACTATGCCAACTCTTGGAGAAAAAGCCTCGTCATAGAACTTGGATGTTTCTGATGGGCTGTCATTGACAATATCAGGAATAAAGGTACTTTTGAAGTTGACAAAATCATATCTACCACCTAATAGTAATTTAAAATTTGGTATTAATGCGATTTGGTCTTGCAAATAAACCCCGATAGTATCTGTTTGCGATTCATATTCTTCTACACTTTCAAAAAAATCCGGACGTGGAAAACCATAAACAGGATTAAAAATATCCAAAGATGGAAAATTAGTTGTTTGCGATTGAGCATAGTTAAACGTATTTCTGCTCAAATCTAGACCTAAAACTAACTGATGCTCGATAGAACCTGTTTTAAATTTACTAATTAAATCGGTTTGCAATGTTAAGTCTTTGCTGGGACGAGCGGGACTAATAACATAATCTCGTAGTAAAGAACGACCATCTGCTTCAAAGTCATCACTAGGATTAACATATTCTGCATCTGGGGATAGTAATTGATAGGTGAAATTACTTTTTAATTGGAGATTCTGATTAAAGTTGTGGTCTAGTAACAGATTTAAGCGATGTCCTTCATATTTGAATCTATCATTTTTATCACCCAAATTTCGACTAATGGGTAAATCGAAGAGAAAATCTTGTGGTCGTAAACCACGGTCAAATGCTCTGTCGGTATTCACATATTCATATTCCACCCCTACCGTCGTCGCATCACCAAAATTAAATGTAAGAGCCGGGGTTATAGAAAATACTTCACTATCAATAAAATCGCGAAAACTTCCTGCACTTTCATAGGCAACGTTCAAACGATATAACAAGCTTTTATCTGGTGTAAGTGGCCCGGAAATATCAATTGCTGGACGGAAATAATCATAACTACCTGCTGTAAACTCTGCTGCATAATAGGGATTAATCAAGGGTTTTTTCGTGACAAGATTAACAATACCACCTGGTTCAAATTGTCCGTATAAAACTGAAGCTGGCCCCTTGAGAACTTCTACTTGTTCAATATTACTACCATCAATGAAGAAGTTTTGGGTTTTTGTACCATTGCGTAAAAGATTGTAGTCAGTAAAACCTCGGATAGTAAAGACATCATAAGAACCGCTAAATTCTGTCCGAGGTGATACACTAGAAACGTTACGCACTGCATCAGAAATACGAGTAATTCTTTGTTCTTGAATTACCTCTTTTGGTACTATTTGAATAGATTGAGGAATATCCCGTAAAGGTGTATCTGTTCTCGTTGCGCTTGATGTTTCAGGTACAAGATAACTGTCTTGCTCGCCGGTGACAACTAATTCAATTGGTTCTTGCTCTTCTACATTTTCTGCTTGGGGGCTTTCGCTGGGTTGAGGTTCACTTTCTGGTTGTGGTTGGGTTGCAGTTGTTGCAGATGTTACCTCAAAAATTAAACCTTCATCATCATCAAATAATTCCACTTTGGGTAAGGTTGTCTCACCAGCTACAGTTAATGTAATACTATTTGCATCGCTATTTTTCACTTCTACAGCAGTAATTCCAGTCAGGGGTTTTTCTTGTCGAAATGTATTACTTTTTTCTAAACGCAATTGAGCATTTTTAATATCGATAATTACATTATTTCCTTCATTGCGGCTGACTGTTTGGAGTTTTTCTCCTTTTTGAGTGTCGAGAATTATATCAATTCCATTTTGGGATTCTTGAATACGAATTCCTGTAATGATAATGGGAGATTGAGAAGGATTTGATGATTGAACAAGCCATTCTTCAATGGTTTTTGCAAATTGGATAAATTCACTCTTATTCAATATTTTTGATGCAGAGTTATTTTGGGTAATCTCAGCGTTTACAGAAGTTGTAAAAATGACTGAAAATGCACTCATAATCAAGCACAAGTATTGGAGTTTGTACTGCATAATTTCCTTTTTTATTTGCGTTAGTTGAAATAATTTTGATGGTGAGTAAAAGATTAACTTTGAATTAATTAGTCTCCATGAAGTAATTTCACGTTTTCAACATCATGGTCTGGCAAAATATCTTCGATATTTCGCAGGAGAGGGATAGCGTAACTAACCAAGCAAATCAACACGACAATGAAGGAAAATAGAGCAAATTGTAATGCCATTCCACTGCCAGGTTCGGAACCAAAGATATTACTCAATACGGGAGTGAAAAAATTAGGTGATTGCATGGCAGGTTCAAAGACAAAATCTGATAAAGGCCCAGCAATCAAAAGTCCCAGAGGTGAAATGATTCCAGTAATAAAGGAACTAGCTGCAAATACTCTTCCTTGGAAAGACAGTGGTACTTTTGACATCCAAATTGCATCTTCGCAACTGTTAGCAGTAGGTTTGAACAGTCCCGCAGCGAAAAAAGCCACCATCCACATCCAAGGAGTACGAAGCAATCCCAACAACATTTCCAAACTAAAGATAATTGCTCTCCCCCATAACAAACCTCTAATTCGTCGTTTTGGCCCTCCCCAAACACCCAATCCAATTGCACCAATTAATCCACCTAGTGTTAATGCCGAAGAAACATAACCTAGAACTTTTGTGTCGCTATTCGTTCGAGCTAAAACTACAGGTTCTAGTAATGCTGCATTGTCAAAGAAAATATAACTGAATGTGAAAACTTGCAATATTAATAGACTGGGATGTTGGAGCAAATAGCGGAATCCAAAAGTCAATTCTTGCCAAATTTTGTGTAAAGAAATTATTGCTGTTATGCTTTCTGTGCTTTCTTTTTGTTCGGGTATCGGTTGGGGAACAGGAACAATTATTAGTGAAGCGATCGCAATCATAAATGTGATTAAATCGAAGATTAAAATACCCGATAAACCAATCATGGGATATAGTACTCCAGCTAAAGCAGGAGCAAAAACACCAGAACCAAAATCTTTAATCGAACCCATTGCTCCAACTCGCACATAATCTTGTTTTTGAACCATTAATGCTGTTGAAGCAAAAAAAGCCAATCCTTGAATATCACTAAATAATCCACTAATTGCTCCTATTAAAAAAAGATGCCAAATCGCTAAATGATTAGTTAGTAGTAGAGTTAGAATTAAAATTGTCGAACAACCTGCGATCGCATCTCCCAGCATCATTAAATATTTGCGATTTGCGCGATCGACTAATACACCAGCAAAAATAGAGGCGCCTAAAACGGGTACTTCTCGAAAAAAGGCAAGCAAAGAAATAGCAGTTGCTTCTCCTGTATGTTGCCAAATCCAAATCAGCAAAGCAAAGTGACTAATCTGTGAACCAATTAGGGATGCAACTTGACCAATCCAGATAATTGTATAGTTGTGTAAGCGCTGATTCTGGGGTGAAATCACAATTAGTTTTTGATATATAGAGTAGAAAAGAAAACAGAAACCGTATAAATCTCAAGGTGTAATTATTATGTATTTTGAATTTATTCGTTAACTAAATACTTAAACAAATCGTCGAGAATGCGATTTGCTCCACCAACATTGCGTTGAGCCACCCAAACCATATAGTTGACTGTATAAACTCGATTATTTTTGACAGCATCTAATTTTGACCATAATGGGTGTTGCTGAAGTTGTGAAAGAGTTGAATCTAATTGCTTAGTTTCAGGTTTAGTATTAACTGCAAAAATTACATCTCCATCAATCAAATCGAGTCGTTCAATCGAAATATTGATCCCCCAGTTATCATTAGTTATTGTTGGTGCTAATGTTGTCTGTGCAGGAGGGCGCTTTAATCCTGCTTCTGCAATTATTGCACCCATAAATGAATTACTTAGGTAAATATGGGCTGGCTTTCCCGCACCATAACGAATTGTGGAGACAAGAGAAACTGTTTTCGTTTTGAGACAATGGTGCATTCGCTGCCGAAATTCTTTTATCCTTGCGTTATATGCTTGCAAAATTGCTTCTGCTTCCTGAGTTTTATTTAAAGCCAGAGCATATAATCGTAAATCTTCTTTCCATTCTTTTTCGTTACCTGGAGCCAGAATTGTCGGTGCAATTTGGGTTAATTGTTTATAAATACCACTACTATATTCCAGCCCAATAATTAAATCGGGATTCAAACGAGCAATTTCTTCGAGATTGGGTTGGCTATTATTACCAATACTAATAATTCCCTGAGTCATCTCTTCTGGTAGGGAAAGTTCGCTAAAATCAGGAGCTGCTATTGGCTTTATACCCAACGCCAAAACTCCATCTAGGGGATTGGTATCAAGGACAATAATCCGTTGGGGATGGTGTGGAACGCAAGTTTTATCCACTGCATGTTGAATCATACGACAATTAGCGATGAGGGCTGAATTTGGGAAAGATTGACGACAAGCAGAGATAAGGGAAATTGCGATCGCAGCCACCAAATAGTAAATAATATGTTTGATTTTGTAATTTGAGCCAAACATTTTGAATTGAAATTTTGAGTTTATTTTTTCTAATCCTCAGCTAACCTCTTTCTCATATCTCATATGAGCAATGCGTTCATCTGGTTTAAATAGAGGGCAGTTACTACACTTGATATGTACTGGAGGTATCAAAGTCAGTAAACAGTATGTTTTACGGATGATTATTTCATCTGATAAGTCTGGTTCGTGCAATTTTTCCCGATATATTAAGTTGTAGATAGAATTGGGTTTACCAAAAATAATCGAACTATCGGAACGCTCAAATAAAACTGTATAATCTACCTGGATTGCTTATTGATTTGCGTATCCATCTAATTCCTCGAATATTCCATAAGCAGTATTAACCGCATTCCCCCAAAGTGTTTTTTGAGATACCTTAGTTAAGCTATGTAGACGATTAATAATTGCTAAAAAATGATTTTGAAATAAACCAGTAAATACAGCTTGATGTAAATCATTCACATTATTTACTAATTTAGCTGGATAATTATCAGGAATTGGTATTGGACATTGCTGTGGATAAATTACAGTCTTACTGTTTTTCATAATTTTGTTTATTGTTGGATTAAAGACTTAAATAAATCATCAATAACTCTATTAGCAGCCAGAATATTGCGAGACCTCCAGGTATTATGATCGACAATATATGTATGGTTTTGCTGCACCACCTTTAATTGTTTCCATAAAGGACTTTGTTGAAGTTTTTTCAAGATTCTATTTGCGTTATCATCACCATTAGAAAATAGAAAAAGTACATCTCCATCTATCCAATTAATCATCTCTTCACTAATTCCAATTTGATATTCGTGTTCTGGCGCAATATCTTGTTTTGGTGGACGACTCAACCCAAAATCCTCTAAAATTGAGCCAGAAAAAGAATTTTTCAGATCAGAAGTAATCAACGAGGAGCCTTCTCCCCAAAGATAAGCAAGGGAAACTTGGAAGTTTTCTAACTTACTTCCCATCGCTGTCTTAAATTTTTGAATTCGCTGGTTATAATCTGCCAATAATTTTTTTGCTACTTGAGCTTTATTTAATACTTCAGCTATTAATAGTAAGTGTTTTTCCCAACTTCCCGCCTGATCAAATGGAATTAATATTGTTGGGGCAATCTGTGATAGGGTATCGTAGTTAGATGAGTAGTCAAAACCCAAAATCAAGTCAGGTTTAGCTAACATAATTTTTTCGATGCTCGGTTGCTCTTGAGTACCAATAGATTGCAATTTCGACGGGAATTTATCAATATCAATTTTTCCTTGCAAAAATACGGGAATTTCAATTCCAGAGGCTGTGTAATCAAAAACCGCTCCCACTGGTTCAACACCAAGCGCGATCGCATTGGCTAGAACAACATCATCTAATACAACAACTCGCTGTGGATTCAGGGGAACACAGCTTTCTCCCATTGCATATTTAATGGTTTTACATTCAGAAGTAATAAATGAAGAAGAACTTACAGCAAGCTGAGAAAATTTATTATTACATCCATAGACTAATCCACAGGTAATGACTACTAAAAAAAATAACTTCAGCCAGCGCTCTAAACCCCATAACCTTAATCTCACGCCATTTCCTAGATAATTAATAAAATTCCTTCTCTAGTTCATCCAACTTCTCTACAGCTAGAAATTCTAGCTATATGTGAGAATCTTTAGCAGAAAGTTTATAGCAAATTACAACTCTTTGGAAGATTCTTCGCTTCTTCCAAACGGAATTTTTCTTATTCGAGACGGAATTTCTAAACTACTTTGCGACGACTTGCAGCCAAATATGTACCGGGATTGGTGCCAAACTTCTTGCGAAAAGCTGTATGGAAGGAAGTGGAACTGACATAACCAACAGCACGAGCAACTTCTTGAACACTCATTGTTTGTGCTTCCAGTAACTGTCTGGCTCGATGCATCCGATAATCGTGAAGATAACCAAAAACCGTTGTTCCAAACACTTGGCGAAATCCTCGCTTTAAAGTGCAGTCATTCATCCCTACTTTTCGGGCTAATTCTAACAGCGAAGGGGGGTGTTGGGCATTTTGAAGTAAAATATCCTTGGCTTGGTGAATGCGATCAATGTCATCCAATTGCAGCTTAACTGGCAATTTTGATTTTTGCGGTTCCGCCGTTACTAAATCGAGGTACAGTGCCAAAATTTCTAAAGATTTACTCTCTAAATAAAGCTGCTTTGTCAAACCTTGGTACGGACAATTGAGAATTTGCTCCAAGACAAGTTGCATAGTTGGAGTCGTGTTTTGCAGCAATGAAAAAGGTACACTTTCGTCACCATTTAGCATCCGTTGCAAATCAAGCGGTAACAAATCAAAGCGATTCTCCTCAACAGAGGCTGTGCCAACGCCCACCAAAGCTTTGAAAAACTCCGGCTCAAGATGAATATCAACTTCCAATCGGCGCTCGCCAGCAATATCTAAACTTTCGCCAGCAGGCATAAACAGCCCAGCAACATAATGCTTTCCAGGAGTTACGTAAGAGTTATTACAAAACTTAAAAGTGGATGACAGATTAAAAACCCACTCCAAACAATCTTCTTGATATGATTGCCTATCTACTGTAATTACATCTTCATTAAAAATATAGTTATGAAGGGTTAAATGAATACCATTACGCAGTCCAATATTTCGTTTATAACCCTGAGCGAGTTGGGTAGGGCATGGCATAATTTCATCTGAATTGTCCGATAAGTCTGCGCTTTGCGTATGCTGCCAACTTTCTTCCCAAAGCTCGCTCCAATTTGCAGATGAAAGGATAATAGTCATTCTTTAAAGTTATTTTGATTAAATTTGGATTTGAGATTTTAAACTAGTTGTAATAGATGAAAAATTATATCATTAAATGATTTAAAAATTAAATGCAACCAATTATAGATACTATCGATAAACTTTAAGTATCCAATATTAAGCCTGTATAATTTATACCTTATTGACAGACGCGATCGCTTGTTGGGGAGAAAAGCCAACACAAGCTGTTCAGAGTTTTTCTCCCTACCTAGAGCACCTCAACCACTTGGGCGTTTGCGAAATAATCCTGTCATACTCAAACCAGTAATTAACAATCCCAATAATCCCAAACCACTCAAAAGCGGATAGATTGCTTGTAAATGGAAGATTTGTAAAGTATGAATATTGAGAATAAATGTAGCTAATTCAATTTGGTGCAACCATTCATCAGCGATAGTGTAGCCCATACCTGTGAGCGCAGAAAGAAACAAAGGCAGACATAAAGCGATCGCTATCTGGCGATGGTAGCGCCGAAATGTACGATTCATAAGAAAATTCCTTAATTTTGATGCTCTAATTTATCAGGATCAGTGATTTATCTTTAATTGATGATTACTATTTCTGGCTCTCAAATTACTACAAAAATTTACGAAAATTCTAATTTACTAATCTACCGAGGATATCGAGAGTTAGATTGTCTCCCAGTAGCTCTCAAAGTTCTCAGACAGGATTCTCCTACCCCACCAAACTAGTACGGTATAAGCAAGAATATAAATCACTCATGGATTAAATTTAGAAGGATTGTTAAAGCTTACAGTCTAGAAAAAAACCGCAATAGTTTAGTTATAGTTTTTGAAGATTTTGGTGGCGAGTCTTTACGAAAATTGATGACTGTTTAACAAAAAGTACAAAGCCTTACATTTATATAATATATAAATTAGTTCTGATTTCACTTTTAACGGACTAAGCACTGGATAGAAACTATAAATTTTAGACAAATATTGAATATCCATATTCTTTTACATATCTAAAAAAACATTAAAACTTAGAAAATGATGTGAATTTATTATCAATAATCATCTATAGTTAATGAATTAATTACTATATCTAACTTCAAAAACTGTTAAATTTTTAAATTATATTATATAAAATCTTCAATAATTGATGTTCATTACTTTCTTCTAAGGAGTTTTTATGCTATTTTTTCTAAAGCTTTTCTTATAAATTTCTTATATTATAGTTATTTTTTGTAACTAAACTTCAAACTTGTGGATTTTATAATTTTTACCATGCTGTTATTAACTGACAGATTTTGCAAAGTCACAATTACTATCTAAAAAAACCAAATCTAGGATCAGAAATTTAACAAGTTTAGCTTTAACAACAGTGATTAAATAATCAATATGACGTGTCGTTTAATCCTCAAAATAAATCAGCCATTTGGGGCAGTTATTACTGCTATTTTTGTCGCATTACTAATTATCATTACTCCCTTATGTAGTTTTTCTCAAACTCCTTCCGAATTACCTATAAACGGAGTACCTGTTGAGCTAGGGAATAAAACACTATTTTTCATTCAAGACAAGTTATTTTCACCTTCTATTGAGCGGCGTGCAAAAGTAATCTCATCCAGTATTCAGCAATTAGCAGATTATGATGCTATTCCCACTGATGCGTTGAAAACTAGGGAAGTTGAATCTGAAGCAGTCACAATCATTCATGCTCAAAGTATTCCCATTATGTCTGTTTCAGATGCGGATGCTAAAGCTGTTAAGCAAACTCGACAAGCACTTGCCAATCAATACTTACAAATTATCAAAAATGCAATTGATGAGTATCGAGAAAAACGCAGTGCTAGCTACTTAACTCGTGCTGGAGTTTTAGCAGTAGCCAGTACAATTTTATTAACTGCAATCTTGCTGGTTTTATGGAACATTATGCCTCAATTCTATCATTGGTTAGATGTCCAGCAAGACAGATTGATTCCTAATCTTCGCGTCCAAAATCTTGAACTGTTATCGTCTCAACAAATTTCTGCGCTAGTGCAAGGTTTTACGAAAATCATTCACTTTGCTGTTGTATTAAGTCTGCTCTACTTTTATCTGTCTTTTGTCTTGAGTCTATTTCCTCAGACAAGTCAATTAGGAGCAAGTTTGTTTTTTCATCTTCAAAATACGTTGACAGCAGTTTGGAATGGATTTTTAGCATATATACCAAAATTGCTGACTATAGGTTTAATTGCCTTGTTAACTCACTATATTCTGGGCTTTTTAAAATTTATTTTTGCCAATATTGAACGAGGCACACTCTCCATCCAAGGGTTTTATCCAGAATGGGCAAGACCAACTTACCACCTATTGAGCTTTATTGTGATCGCTTTTGTGATCGCTATTGTCTTTCCTTACTTGCCTGGTTCCAATTCTCCAGCTTTTCAAGCTATTTCTATTGTAATTGGAGCGTTGATTTCACTTGGTTCTTCAGGTGCGATCGCAAATGCTGTTGCAGGCTTTTCGTTAGTTTACACCCGTGCATTTCAAGTTGGCGATCGCATCGAGATTGGTGATTTAATGGGCTTCGTGGAGGAAAAACAACTGCTGGTGACTCGGATTCGTACTTTGAACAATGTGTTGGTGTCTATTCCCAACTCTACTCTATTATCAAGTAACATTATTAACTACAATACGCTCCTCAAAGACCAGCAAACCCCAATAATTGTCCACACAACAGTTTCTTTAGGCTACGACACACCTTGGCGTTATGCCCATGAAACTCTAATTGCAGCAGCTGTTGCAACTACTGATATTCTGTCTCAACCTCCTCCTTTTGTCTGGCAAACTGCATTGAATGATTTCTATATCAGCTACGAACTTAAAGCTTACACAAACGATCCAACCAAAATAGAATCAATTTATTCAGAATTACACCAAAATATTCAAGATAAGTGTAACGAAGCAAACATCGAAATTTGCTCACCCCATTACTCTGCCATTCGTGACGGAAATCAAACTACTATCCCCAGTGAGTATCTATCTGGTGACTATGCTGCTCCTGGCTTTCGAGTCAATTCACCCTCAACGAATTCTCAATCTTCGCCGACGGATTGAGTCTTTGATTAGAACGATTCGATACAAACGCTACCACAATTGACTTATACTCGCTCTAGCAGTTTCTACTGCTAAATTTGTGAAAAAACCAGTCTTACTTGAGCGATCGCTTCTTGCAGTCGTTATCATTCCTGTTGGGTAGACTATGAATCAGCTATTCAATTTAGTCTGGTAATTACAACTATTGCCCGCAATATGGAATTACTGATATCTTGCACCTCACCCGTAACCCGCCAGAGAATTAATTCTCTAGCTAATAGCACAAGTCAGTTAAAACTGACTCAAAGACTGTTCAAGTCAGATTTATCTGACTTCATCTCTTATACTATTTCACGAAAAGGCTGATATGGATCTACCCCACCGCCTACGGCACCTCCCCTTACTAAGGGGAGGTTGGGAGGGGTTGAATATGAATCACTCAAAAAGTGAAATGGTATTAGCCTTTAAAATTTATTTCTTAAGAGGTTAGCCATTTTCATTGCAACTATTAAAGATTGCTTAATTCCAAATAAAATCAATCTAAGCATTAGTGGTATCTTCATGAATGATCCTATTTTTGCTCCCCAACCACCCAATATTCAAGTTGAACTTGCCAAAGAACGTAACCGGGCTGCTGCTGAACGTACTCTCATGGCATGGATTCGTACTAACCTTTCCCTAATTGGCTTTGGCTTTGGTATTGATAGAGTGGTAGCTGCTATTCAGAACTTTCAAGCAGTTCAAGATCTCAATCCAGTGCATCTTTCTCGTATTTTAGGACTTGCTTTCATTGCTTTGGGTACATATGCAATGGTTTTTGCAGCAATAGAACATCAGCAAGAACTTCATCGCATTCAGCGCCAAGAAGAATATTTCTACATTCCCCGCCGTTCTCTAGGATTGACGGTGGCGATCGCACTCGTTTGCATTGGCATGTTTGCCTTTGTCGGGATTTTGGTAAAGGCAATATTTTAACCATCTAAAGGCTCACCATGAATACTAGCCCTTCTCCAAAACCGACTATCACTACTACTGAATTGGCGAAACAGCGTAATCGCGCTGCTGCTGAACGGACGTTGACAAGCTGGATTCAGAATTGCTTATCTCTAATTGCTTTTGGGATTGCATTTGATCGTATTTTTGCAGCACTGAATCAAACGTTTCCTAAGCAAAATACCCAAATTAATTCACAATGGACTAGTATTATTGGCTTGAGCGCGATCGCCTTCGGTATTTTTTTACTAGTGCTAGCCATTGTTGGATACTTAATTAACGTAAAATCACTAAATCAAGAAGATTATTTGTATAGAAAATATCGCTTATTCTATCCACTGACGATCCTTGTTGGTTCAGTGATTATATTGGGTTTGCTAGCATTCTTTGCTATTTACTTTGTTATTTCTATGACTTAGCTTATATTTCCAAATGCAACTTGCCAAAAATATTATCTAATTTCCTAACCTATTTGCGGAATTTGGTTTCTAGTTTTTGTAATACCTACTTGGCGATCGCAACTCGAATTAATAGCGGTAGCCTAATTCTCAATTTTATAAAAATTTAGAATAGGAGTCACAAATATGGTTACACAACAACTACAAAAAATAAATGGTGTTGATATCAATAGTATACATGAATTGGTCAATAGCGTTTCCCAAGATCCTGCTAAAGGAATTTTAAAATTTCAAATATCTACTACTTGGATAGATGGCCCTAGATCCTCTACAAAAATAGAAGGATGGGAATTTGGGGGACAAAAATTAGTGAAGAACTTCACTATTAATATTGATGAACCGAAGGAGTTATTCGGAACTAATACTGCACCCAATCCTCAAGAAATGTTGATGGCAGCGTTTAATGCTTGCGTATTAGCCACCTATGTTTCTCTATGTTCTCTGCAAGGTATAAAACTAGAAAAACTCGAAATTGCAACCGAAGGGGAATTAGACTTGCGTGGTTTCTTCCGTCTTGATGAAACTGTTAAACCTGGTTACGAAAAGCTTAACTACACCATACATATTAAAGGTGACGCAACTCCAGAGCAGTTTCAAGAAATTCATCAAGCAGTAATGGCAGTCTCTCCTAATTTCTGGAACATGGCTAATCAAATCAAGATACAGCCACAATTACAAGTTTTGTAGGGTGTATTGTCGTGTAGTGCAACGCACCCTTCGGGCTACAGCAGTCGCTTGCGGAACTGTCTGTTGGAAACCCTACCAAGAGCGCTGCCTCACCATCCTTAATTTTCGGTGCGTTAGGATTTTCGTCCATAACGCACCCTACCAAGGCTACACCACAAGATTCATATTTATAAGAAAATTTATGCTCGCATACAACTACACATACGAATCTACGCTTAAAGATGCTTATAAAGTTAATTGGCGTGTGGAAGATTTGATTGGCAACGATAAACGCCTTGATTTTACTAAACCTTTTCTACCAGATGCATTGGCTGGTGTTAAAGCAATAACGTGCCTTAACCAACAAGAAAAACTGATTCTCAATCAAATTCGAGGAAACAGCTATTTACATCTATTTGGAGTTGTAGAAGAATTTATCCTTCCTTTGGTAATCGATCATGTTCAACAGACAGGATATGAAGATATGCAAGCAACACAAGCGTTCTTGCATTTTGCTGAAGAGGAGAGCAAACACATCCGTCTGTTTAGAAGATTTGCTGAGGAATTTGAACTCGGATTTGGGACTAAATGTAATTGTATCGGCCCTGCCAAAGAAATTGCTGAGGCTGTTCTCAAACACAGTCAGTTGGGTGTTGCTCTAGTAACGTTACACATTGAATGGATGACACAACATCATTATCTAGACAGTGTGAGAAATAATCAAGCTGAAGCTCTCGATCCGCAATTCTGTAGCTTGCTCAGACACCACTGGATGGAGGAAGCACAACACGCCAGACTCGACACCCTCATGGTAAAACATATTGCTCAAGAGCTTGACTTCAAGGGTATTGAGACAGGAATTAATGATTATGTGGCGATAGTTAATCTGCTTGATGGCGGATTAAAAGCACAAGTTCAATTAGATATTGAGAGTCTGTCTCTAGCTACCGGAAGAATCCTCAACAAGCCAGAAAGACAACAAATTCAAGCAGCGCAAGAAAAATTCTATCGATGGACATTTATCGGTTCAGGAATGACTCACCCAAATTTTGTTCAGGTAGTAGGTGAATTGAGTAAGTCGGGACAGATGATGATTGCACAGATAGCACAAGAAGCGTCTACTCTGTAACCCTAATGTTTGCATCTCATACCATTTCACTTTTTGAGTGATTCATATTCAACCCCTCCCAACCTCCCCTTAGTAAGGTGAGGTGCCGTAGGCGGTGGGGTACATCCATATCAGCCTTTTCGTGAAATAGTATCACATAATAATTACACCAAACTTAGTATGCCTTGCCGCCAATCTTAAAAAGTGCTTACTTTACTTCTGCCGTCAGAAACTTGAAGGGTTCGGCAGGTTTGAACTGCGCTGCTGTATTACCGGCAAAGACAGCACCATTTGTCAGCGTTAGCTTCTTCGTCGGCTTCCCTTCGGCAAAATCCATGTCGGATAGGTTTACCCAGAATACATTCGGGCTGCGAGTGGATTCAAAGAAATAGCGCTTGTTTTTGTGATCTGATACCGTGCGCCAGAGCGTTGAGGAAATGTTAGGTTGTCCGGGAATCGAAATACCTAACGGCACCGACGCATTGCGAATCACAGAAAAGGCAGCCGCGATCGCTTCATTAATATTGGACGTTTTTGGGATCGCGTTGATATAGAACGAAGCGCGGACAAATCTATCTGCTGCACGATTGGTGCCTGGCAGCATAGTGGTTCCGCCAATCTGCTCCCAGTACTTATTGAGGGCAATCTGTTGATCGTACACTGGTGAGTTGGTCATGACCTGATACTCACGACTATGATGGATGTTGAGCTTGCCGCCAACGTATTCAAAAATAGCCGAGTCGCCCGTGGCATCGGAAATCGACAAATGTAACTGTCCGGGTTTACCATCCGGTGTCATCGTCGGAACTACATAGAAAGGTTCCTTGCGCAAATCCTTCACCGCCTCTGCAACAGTGGCATAATTGTCAAGCACGTACTGCGTCCATGCAGAAACCGACAGGGGTTTGCGCTTGTCATTGGCTGTGGGTTTGACGTACTCTGATTCAGCTAGATAGAGTAGGTTTGCCACTAATCCTTTCTCATTCATGCCATCGGCTGTACCAGCGTCGAAGCCAGCTGCCACTACACTGCCATATTTAGAAGTCCAGCGAATCGAGTTTGCTCCAGCGGCACCATCACGCTTCATGCCGCGCGGGAAAGCCCAGAGGTTTGTACCCATGTCGCTTGCCCAATCCATGCTGCGTGCGGTAACTATTGTACTTTGCGGGCCGAGATAGACAACTCGCGTGCAGGCGTGCAACGCTTCCATTGGCATCAGCCCAGCTATCAGAGTAACCAGAGCGCCACAAAGTACTTGGCCGATCGTGATTTTCTTCATTGTGGGTTCACCATTGACCGTATGTGGGATGAGCGACGAAATTTTATATTGGAATTAAACTTTTCGTCACCACCCAATAGGTATAAAATTGGTGGTTAAAGCGATCGCTCTCAAATTTCTTTGGATCAAGATAAGATTATTTTTTTGCGGGTGAGATTCTATCAACTCGCTGATTGAGTCCACGCAGTTGTTCGTTCAATTCTCTCTGCCGTTGGATTAAAACTTCAAAATCTTTTTTCGTCGCCAAGTTCTCTCGATGCGGGGGAAGAAGTTTATCCACTTGATTTAAGCAAGCATTTAGTCCCGCAGCAAATTCATAGCGAGTAACCGGGCGGGAGCCGCGATATGTACCATCAGAATATCCAGACAGGCAACCTGTTTGAAGAGTAGCATCACCCTCGTTATTTGGTGTTTGTGACAGTGTTCTTGCTGGATAGAAAATTGTTGCCAGCGCTAAAGTGGTTACCAGAGCGGCAGAATTGATGTAGGTTGGGAGCAGTGTAAATTTGGACATTGTTGGAGAACTGCCAAGCCATTTATTTTTACCATAGCTTAATCAATATCCCACTTTGTTTGTGTTGCCCCAGATTTATAGTCATTCCGCTCAGAACTGAAGTTCTAGGCTAATAGTCTTAAGTCCACTCAAGTGGACTGAAATTTTTCAGGACTTACGCAAAAATCGCCCACAAGCTTAATTTATCGTAGACGCGAAGCGGTGAGCCAGTCCGGTGGTGAACCAGCACTGCGGGAGGGTTTCCCTCCGCAGGTGACTGGTGAAAGGGTTCCCCGGCATAAAGGAGCCAGCGCGTTGGGCGGCTTTGCCGACTTGTAGACGCCCGTCAGGGCGGCTTCCCGGAGGGTAGCGACTGGCGTCGTGAACTGGCGAACCCGAAGGGTACCGCTAAGTCGCCAAGAACGCCAAGAAATCGTAGAGTCTGCGTAATACCAAATTGGCACGCGGGAGTCTTATTTAAAATTTCTAGAATCGTCTATTAGTCAATGGTTTTAATCCAAAATCAAAAATCCACGCATTGGTATAAGTCCTATTTTTGTTGAGTCTACTTCAGTAGACTTTAGCTGTAAGCCAGAGAATTGATTCTCTGGCGCTATAGCAACGAAGCGAGAGATTTATAAAGATGTCGGTAATGAGAAGACTTCTAGTCTGAGGGCAATCTTTTAACGGATAATATAAAAAGCGCTTCACAGTTCTTAAAGATTTATATTGTCTAACACAATGGCAAGAGATTTACGCGGATTTATTAAACTTCTGGAAGAAAAGGGGCAATTGCGGCGAATTACAGCATCCGTCGATCCAAATTTAGAAATTGCCGAAATTTCTAACCGAATGCTGCAAAAAGGTGGCCCGGCCTTACTATTTGAAAATGTCAAAGGTTCATCTATACCTATGGCAATTAACCTGATGGGAACGGTGGAGAGGATCTGCTGGGCGATGAATATGCAGCATCCCCAGGAGTTGGAGGAACTAGGGAAGAAGTTGGCGCTGCTCCAGCAACCAAAACCACCAAAGAAAATTTCCCAGGCGATTGATTTTGGTAAGGTGCTGTTTGACGTGCTGAAAGCGAAACCAGGGCGGGATTTTTTCCCTGCTTGTCAGCAAGTGGTGATTCAAGGTGAAGATTTAGATTTGAATAAGTTGCCTTTGATACGACCATATCATGGTGATGCTGGCAAGATTATCACGCTAGGTTTAGTAATTACAAAGGATTGCGAGACAGGAACGCCAAATGTAGGTGTGTATCGCTTACAACTACAATCTCAAAATACGATGACTGTTCACTGGTTATCGGTGCGGGGTGGAGCAAGGCATTTACGTAAAGCAGCCGAACGTGGCAAAAAATTAGAAGTAGCGATCGCCCTCGGTGTAGATCCTTTAATTATCATGGCTGCGGCGACACCAATTCCGGTAGATTTATCAGAATGGCTATTTGCTGGACTTTATGGTGGTTCCGGCGTGCAGCTAGCAAAGTGCAAAACCGTAGATTTAGAAGTTCCGGCAGACTCAGAAATCGTTCTCGAAGGAACAATTACCCCAACAGAAGTATTGCCAGACGGGCCATTTGGCGACCATATGGGATATTACGGCGGTGTAGAAGATTCGCCCTTGATTCGCTTTCACTGCATCACACAGCGCAAAGATCCGATTTATTTAACCACATTTAGCGGACGCCCACCCAAAGAAGAAGCAATGATGGCGATCGCTCTCAATCGGATCTACACTCCCATTTTGCGACAACAAGTTTCAGAAATCGTCGATTTCTTCTTGCCAATGGAAGCTTTGAGTTATAAAGCAGCAATTATCTCTATTGATAAAGCCTATCCAGGGCAAGCGCGACGGGCGGCTTTGGCATTTTGGAGTGCATTACCGCAGTTTACCTACACCAAGTTTGTGATTGTAGTAGACAAAGATATTAATATCAGAGATCCGCGTCAAGTAGTGTGGGCAATTAGTTCTAAAGTCGATCCCACACGGGACGTATTTATTCTGCCAAACACCCCCTTTGATAGTTTAGATTTTGCCAGTGAGAAAATTGGTTTGGGCGGACGGATGGGAATTGATGCCACCACCAAGATTCCACCAGAAACCGAACATGAATGGGGTGCGCCCTTAGAGTCAGATCCGCAAGTAGCACAGATGGTTGAGAAAAGATGGGCGGAATATGGATTAGCTGATTTGCAGTTAGGAGAAGTCGATCCGAATTTGTTTGGGTATGATGTGAGGTAAAATCAGACACCAGCCTTAGCGCTGGTGTCAAAAATAATGGAGAAGTTTTGTGACAAATCGAGCATCCAAGCTATTAGTGGGATTGATATTTAGTTGTGTAAGTGTGCTTGTTAATACTGGCATAGGTGATGGCAGTGTCTTAGCAAAAACAATCAAACAACAAAAGTGCAATGTTTACGCCTACATTATTCATCAAGATCCGCAAGGGTTAAAGGTGCGGAGTGGTGCAAGCCCTACTCACAAAATTTTGGGAAAAATACCCACCTATGAGACAGTCCAAATCATCGCTATTTTGGGAAAATGGGTGCAAATCACTAATGCAAGTGGGGGTTTTAAAGGAACGGGATGGATTTATTTGCCAACCTTAGGCGTATCAGCGCGGGGTTATGGTACTGAAGGCGTGGATCTTTACGCTAGTAGCGATCGCAAAAGCAAGAAATTGGGAAGAGTTCCGGCAAATGTTAATGTCAAATTGTTAGGCTGTCGGGGACAATGGGCGCACGTAGAGTATCGAGGTATCAAGGGTTGGTTGGCAAGGGAGGATCAATGTGGTGCTGCGCTGACTAGTTGTTCCTAAAATACCACTCTTACCTCTAAACCCTTTGCGCTAACTCTGCGCCCCTTTGCGTTTAAAAACGCTACGATTTTACGCAAAGCAGGTAAGAGAAGTAGGAACATAAGCATTAGTTACTACTATCGAAATTCTTTCTCCTAGCAATAAACGTCAGGGCAAAGGACGACAGATGTATGAGGAAAAGCGCGAACAAGTATTAGGAAGTCGCATGAACTTAGTTGAAATTGATTTGCTACGGAAAGGCGAACCAATGCCGTTTTTTGATAATGGAATTGTCAGTCATTATCGGATTTTAGTTTGTCGAGGCGATAAGCGTCCCTATGCTGATTTGTATGCTTTCAATTTACAAGACGTAATTCCAAACTTTCCTCTACCTTTGCGTTCTGGGGATAATGAACCAGTTATAGTGTTGCAGACATTATTAAATGAAGTATATGACGTATCTGGTTATGATTTGGTGGTAGATTACAGTCAAGAGGCAGTGCCAGCGTTGTCAGAACAAGATGCGGTTTGGGCTGATGCACTGTTGCGGGAGAAGAGGTTGAGGTAGTTGAATCGATAAAATTAGATTTAAGATTCAGTATACTCTGAAAGCTCTCTTGATGCTAGATTTACCCAAGTCTGCTGCTGCCAAAATTAAAGGAATTGCTGATAAAGATTCAAAACCTGACAACAGAAATTTAGCACAATCTTTATTGGAGAAAATAAAAAGCTGATTCATGTCTATTTTCCCTAACCATCAAATTCCAACAAATCAAAGCGATTGAATAATTCTGGCGCGATCGCACTTCTCTTCAACTCCTCAAAACTCTGGCATAATCAGACTTTTACTACCCACAAATCTGATGTAAATCCTGCTAATCTCTAACGACGAGTATGACAAAATAACTCTATGAAAAAGGTTATTAGCGAGAAGATATTAAGTAGGTGAACATGATTAAATATAAAATGGCAACTTCTATAAAGCAGATGGAAAAAATCTTTTACCTTCTGCCTTATACTTATCGCAACAACGCAGATTAATCACCCCTTGTGCCATGTCCCTTGCTAGAGATTTTGAGATTCCAGACGATATCGGCGAAGATATTATCATTCCACCCACAGACTTATTGAGTGATGAACCGCCTTTGGAAAGTGATTTGCACCGACAGCAAATGCAGCTGTTGATAGACTCCTTGGAGTGCTTTTGGCAAAACCGCAATAATTTCTACGCTAGCGGTAATTTAACAATCTATTATAATCAAGACCAACTTAAATCGCGGGACTTCCGAGGGTCAGATTTTTTTGTAGTGCTGGGAACTGAACGCAAACCGCGCAAAAGCTGGGTAGTTTGGGGAGAAGGAGGCAAAACTCCGAATGTGATTGTGGAAATACTCTCTGAGAGTACTGCTGATGTAGATAAGGGATTAAAAAAGCAAATTTATCAAGATGTTCTTCAGCACACCAGATTATTTCTGGTTTGATCCAGAAACGTTAGAATTTAATGGGTTCGATATAGTTGATGGACAATACCAACAGTTGGAACCATTACCCCAAGGATGTTGTGGAGTCAGCAGTTGCAGTTGTACTTGGGTATCCACGAATCTAAGCTGCGTTTGTTTGCCGCAGAGGGACAAATTCTTCCTACACCTTTAGAAGTGGCAGAATTTGAACGCCAACAGAAAGAATTAGCCCAACAACGCGCTGATGTTTTGGCTGCACAACTAAGAGCTTTGGGAATAGAACCAGATGTTTAAATGCAACAAAATTATAAAGAATTGTGATTGTCTAAGAAGAATTGTGTTTCTGTGAGATTTGGACTTATTTATATTAATACACTAGATACAACTAGAAACTATTTCCATCGTTCGTGCATCAAGCACGAGGAGGTCCCAAAATGGTTCACACTTACGAGGTGTTTGTTGATATTAAAGAGTTTGCTGACCAGGTAAGCAATACATTTCAACGCGGGACGACACGTTACGAAATCGACGCAGAGACAAAAGAAAAAGCCGATGGTATGGCATTTATCCAGGCTAAAAGTGACCATCCACGAGGCACTGAATATGATGTTAGGGTAACAAGGCTCCTCAGATAAAGCAAAAACTTAATTTATCTTGGGCTACTTAGCGGTATTAGCAAATAGAGAGCGTTTTTTTGCGGTACTCTAAGAAATAGGCAAAAATAATAGTTGAAGCTTGATTTTAGGTATCAATAATTTGTTCTTGAGGCTATCAATTAAAGTTATATCTGCGTGATAGCCAGAATGCTATATATCGGCTTTGTAGTTTTCAATCACTATTATCAAAAGCATTACACTACACTTCACCACACTGCGATCGCGGTGTGGTTTTATATTTGCAATCTGAAGTTAAATTAATTTGATATATTGATAAAATCACCTGGTCATAAAGATTCGCAGAAATATAAATGGACTGGATTAACATACTGCGATCGCTTCAATCTGACTTCATCAAAAGGTTAACATCAGGTTGTCTGCTGCATTGTGAAATAGAAAGTCAGTATAGTGAATTAACAATAATTTCTGGAGAAAGATTAAGAGTACTACGAGAATTTTGCTGGCAGATGGCTGAAAAATATAAACGTGTTTTGCCAGTGCGTGATGTTTTTCTCAACTATCTAAAAGGAAAATTGGGAGAAGAAGTTGTTAAGGAACGCCTAGCTGATTTGATTACGGAAGTAGATTATGAAAAACGATTGGGTGGAGATGGCAAAATTGATTTCACGCTAACTGCTGATTCATCAATTGGCATAGAGGTTAAATCTCGTTATGGTAGCATTGATAGGGTCAGATGGTCAATTAGCTCAGAAGAAGTTGAAAAAAATGCAGTTGTAGTCTGTATTTTAATTCAAGAAGAGGTGAATGAAGCACAACCGGAATATCATTTTCTTGGCTGGTTTTCTTCCCACTCAAATGATTAAGCTCAAGACTGGTAGAATCTCATTTGGGATAGAGCAATTGCTTTATGGTGGTGGTTTACAGTGTTATCTCGAACAGTTACAATCTTCTATAAATTACAATCTATATAAAGAAAAAAATCTTTTTACTGATAAATATAAAATTAGACAAGATCTGGTCTCTAAATCACCTCTTAAAAATTTCATAAAATCTTCCTCTTATTTAATTGCAAATGAATATTTACGTTATCAGGGTGAAGATTTAAATCAGATTTATACAAAATTGGGTGATGAATGCTGCGACAAAGGACAGTATGAGGCAGCAATTAGTCATTACAACGAAGCATTGCAACTTAACCCTAATCATGCCGAGACATATTACAAACGTGGATTGGCACGTTATCAGTTAGGAGACTACGAAGGAGCAATTCCTGACTATACTCAGGCAATCATGATTAATCCTAATTATATGAAAGCTTATAACGAAAGCGCATTGGCACGCTACCAGCTAGGAGATTATGAAGGAGCGATCGCCGATTACACGCAAGCAATTAGAATTAATCCTAATAGCGCTGATGTATATAGAAACCGTGCTGATGTGCGTTATTTTATCGGAGATCATCAAGGAGCGATTGAGGATTACACTCAAGCAAGAAGAATTTATCCCCATGATGATTCTACAAATTCCCAAAATCATAACTTTCATGCTCCCATAGCAAACCATAGCAAATTATCAAGGAGTAGTTGAAGTTTTTGATGAAACTGAGATTCTTGGCAATGACGGCGATGCTTATAAAAAGCGTGGTAATTTTCGCGCTCACTTGGGAGACTACGAAGGAGCGATCGCTGATTACACCCAAGCAATAAATATTAACTACAAAGATGCTGATGCTTATTTCAATCGTGGCAATGCTCGCTACGATGCAGGAGATGATGAGGGAGCGATCACCGATTACACACAGGCAATAAATATTAACTACAAAGATGCTGATGCTTATTTCAATCGCGGCAATGCTCTTTATAATTTAGGAAATAAACAAGCAGCGATTGAGAATTTTCAGCAAGCAGCAGAAATTTATCGTCGAGAAGGGAATTTAGCAGGACAAAAAAAGCACGCGAAATAATTTTAGATTTAGAAATTGAAGAATCATTAGATGTTTTAAAATTTTAAAGACTTATCATGTAGGCTGACGCAAAGAGATGTTAATGATAAGTAGAGAGGTGCCATGGCACCTCTCTACAGATTCAAAAAATACTAAGTAGAACAAGGTAAATAATTAAAGGTTTGTAGTAAGGACTTTAGTCCTTACTACGAGCTGGATGCCAACATTTTTACATTACTTCACATAGTTTAGTTTTTTTCAAGTCGTTCTAGTTAGCAATGGCAATTTGGTATGAGAAGTCGAGGATCTGACAGGGTAATTTTACAATTATCGAATTCACAACTTGTAATAACTTGGGTGACAAAATGACACAAGACGATCGCTACACACTTGCCACTGGAGAATTAGGCGCGTATCGGCTGGAAATTCTAAATAGAATTCATATGCTCCATACTGAATTCCTCCTTGGAAGAGTCGGATTAAGGCAAGGAATGCAGGTAGCTGATATTGGTTGCGGCACTGGAAATGTCTCCAACTGGTTTGCTCGGCAAGTTGGTTCTAGTGGTTTAGTATTCGGCGTAGATAGTAGCTCTGCACAGTTACAACAGGCACGCCGCAATGCAGAAGCTCTCGGTTTGAATAACATCAAATTATTTGAAGCCAGTGCCTACAAAACTGGATTACCTAATAACTCTTTTGATTTAGTTTACTGCCGTTTCTTGCTAATGCACCTAAATCGTCCGGCTGATGCAGTTAATGAAATGCGATCGCTTCTGAAACCAAATGGAGTGCTTGTGTGCGAAGAAGCAGACTTCAGTTGTGTTTTCTGCGATCCGCCTTCTCCTGCTTATGATCACTGTTTCAAGCTTTTTTTAAGCATCAGCGATATTCGCCATCAGAACTTTCGTATGGGAGTTAGGCTATACCGAATTTTTCAAGAAGTTGGGTTGACTGTATCAGAAGTCAATATGTATCAACCCACCGTTATATCTGGGGATAACAAGCGTTTAGTTGATTTGTTACTGTCAGAGGCAGCTGATGCTTTGCTCGAAGCTGGGCTGACAACACGGGAGGAGATTGACAAGATGCTTACCGAAATTAGAATGTTAGCTGCTGATGAAAACACAGTATTTGGTATCCCTCGCGTCACACAGATTTGGGCGCGGAAATCACAGTTGTAGTTAACGTCTTTGTAATAATCGCATCCCAACTGCACCAATCGCCAATCCTACACCATGCGCCCAGTAGTTAACGCTATGCGGGTTGACACCACCAGGAATATTTAAACTACCAATGCCATAAGATAACTGTTGTACAAACCACCAAAATAGATAGTAAATTGCTGGTATCTGAATAGGTATAAATATAACGAGGAGTGGCAACACAGTGTCAATTTTCACTTTGGGAAACTTGAAGATATAAGCACCTAAAATTGATGCGATCGCGCCATTTGCTCCAATCAGTGGTACTGTCAAGCTAGGATTAACAAGAATTTGGATTACCTGTGTGAGAATGCCACCAATTAAGTAAAGTCCTAAAAATTTGAGTTGTCCGAGGATATTGTTTAAGTTTTTGCCAAAAACCCATAAAAATATCAGATTTGCTAAAATTTGGCTAAAACTACCGTGGAGAAACATTGCTGATAGCAGTGAATGAAAACGTGAGAGTACAAATAATCCAGCAGCGAAGTTACCAGCTTTTACATATGCGATCGGCTCACTTATCTGTGCTGGAATCAAACCCCAACTGTTAATTAAATTTTCTAATTCACCACTAATTTCTAGCTTCAGTTCCCATAAAAATAAAGCAATGTTAATACCAACGAGGCAGTAAACAGTAATTGGTTTTCTACGTGTAAAAATAAAAATGTTATCGCTAATAGGAATCATTGGAATTAGTCAATAGTCATCTGTCATTTGTCATTTGTTAGTAGGTGAGCCAGCGCGCCCTAGCGGCTTCCCGGAGGGTAGCCGCTAGCTAACGCAACGCCTGACGGCGAACGCGTCTAGTGCCGACTTGTAGCACAGCCGCGTGCGGGTTTTTTGGGTATCTTGAGGTTAAAACCGACAATCTATCTTCTAAACCTGCCCGTACAGTGTTTAATAGTTAATTGTCTCCCCGGCTCCCACTCTTTCTCTCCCCCACTCTCTCCTTGAACTGTGGCAAGATCGGAATCAGATTGTAATCTATTCAACTAGAAAAACCAGATGCTGGGAAACATACTTGTTGGACGATACCAAATTCTTAAGCACTTGGGAGGAGGAGGATTTGGTGAAACTTATGTTGCATGTGACACTCAATTACCTGGTAATCCTCAATGTGTTGTGAAGAAGCTTAAACTCCAAACAACAGATCCAGTCGCATTGCAAACAGCCAGACGTTTATTTGATACGGAAGCTCAAGTTCTGTATAAATTAGGGACGCATGAGCAAATCCCCCAGCTTTTGGCATTCTTTGAAGAAAAGGAAGAATTTTATCTTGTCCAGGAATTCATTGAAGGTCATGATCTTAGTCAAGAGATAACACCAGGTAAAACTTTTAGTCAAGACCAAGTAATATCTCTTCTGCAAGAAATTTTGCAAATCTTAGATTTTGTTCATCGACAAAAGGTAATCCACCGCGATGTTAACCCCTATAACTTACTTAGACGCAAGCAGGATGGCAAGTTATTTTTAATTGATTTTGGTGCAGTTAAAGAAATTACAACCCAGGTAGTTAGCCTCAATGGTAAAACCAAATTTACTGTTGCGATCGGTACTCCTGGGTATATTCCTGGCGAACAAGCTCAAGGCAATCCTAAATACAGCAGTGACATCTATGCAGTCGGGATCATTGGCATTCAAGCTCTCACTGGTTTATCTCCCGAACAACTAGAAAAAGATACGGAGACAAATGAAATTATTTGGCAAAATCAAGCCCAAGTCAGCCATGAACTTGCAAATTTTATAGATAAAATGGTGCGCTATGACTTTCGCCAACGCTACCCTTCGGCAACGGAAGCTTTACAAGCTTTGAAAGATTTGCGTAACCCCATTTCTCAAACACTTACATTACATACTCGCCCATTCAATCAAAATCTAAACCAAATTAAGAAACGCAAAAAAAATATATTTATCAAAATTTTGACAACAGGATTTTTAGTGGGATTAGTTACAGCAGGAATTATATACGCTATTTATACTATCAATTCTGTCAACTCTACAGAATTATATAAGCAAGCAAATACATTTTATGATTTACAGCGCTATCAAGATGCTTTATTAACTTATGAAAAAGCAGTTAAAATTAGACCAGATTATGCCGAAGCTTGGAATGGGCAAGGCAAAGCACTATTTAAGTTGAAAGAATATAAAGCTGCACTGACTGCTTATGACAAAGCTATTCAACTTCAGCCAAATTATTTAGAAGCTTGGATAGGTAGGGGTTTTGTCTTAAAGAATTTACAGCGTAACCAAGAAGCAATCGCCTCTTTTGATAAAGCTTTGGAATTCGATCATAAATCTCCACAAGTCTGGAATGCGAAAGGAGAAGTTTTCAGTAATTTAAAGCAATATGATGAAGCAATTCAAGCTTATGAGGAAGCAATTAATTTGAATAAAGAAAACGACGAAGCTTGGTATAATAAGGCTTTAGCACTTCATAATTTAAAAAGATACGAAGATGCAATCGCTGCATACGACAAAGTTTTAGAAATTAAACCCAGCTATGCAGAAGCATGGTACAACCGGGGCAATGCCTTGGTAAATTTGCGACGCTATCAAGATGCATTTATAGCTTATGAAAAAGCGGTACAATCCCAGCCGACTTATACTCAAGCAGGGTTATCTAGGAGCAATATCCTAATAAATTTACAACGCTACCCTGAAGCTTTGGAATCATTTAACCAAGTAATTAAATATAGTCCTAACAACTTTGAAGCATGGTATGGTAGGGGTTGGTCACTACATCAAATGCAACGCTATGAGGAAGCTATTGAGTCTTATAGTCAGGCGATTGAATTAAAACGCAATGACTATCTTGTATGGTATAACCGAGGAAACTCACTCTATAATTTACAAAAATACGAAGAAGCGATCGCCTCATACAACCGAGCAGCACGCTACAAACCAAATCACCATGAAAGTTGGTTTTCTAAAGGTAATGCCTTATTGAATTTACAACGCTACCCTGAAGCGATCGCCTCTTATAATCAAGCAATTAAACTCAAGCCAGACTATCAACAAGCAATCCAAGCACGCGATCACGCCCAAAGTCTATTGCCACGCGAAAAACAAAATACATTTATTCTGCCAAAACCTATACGTTAGCCATAGCAAAAGAAGGTGCTGCGACACAACACCTTCCTTCTTTGATATGAAACCTACCCCTTCTGCGCTGTTAATAAGCATCCTCAACCTCTAGTTGAGCCACTGTCACAGCATTAAAAGCAAAAGCTGCAACTAAGGGAATCGGACATTTCAGCCAATAGGTGACAAAAGCCGCAATCATGGTTGCTATTACTGCGGTGAACGACCAATAACGCTCTTCTACAGTTAATCCCTTTTCTGCTTTAATTACTCTGAGAACTTGCATGGGAATCGGCTCCGGCATTACCGCCCCTGGAGGAAAAGCCCAGTAACTATTACAGCGCTCAATAAATAAATCTGTCCAACCATTTTCCTGGCACCATTCTTCTATCCATGCATCACAATAATGTTTCATATTCATGTTGCCAATTCGATTTAGAAGGTTCCGCATATTTTTTTGAGGGTGAATTAATGTAAATCTGCTCGTTTGAAATCTAGAAATTTAGGGTTAATTGTTAAGCTTTGTTAAGGTGAAAATATATCTGTGAATAACTCTTGAATAGCCTTTTTCTTATTTAACAGACTAACAGCATTTTGATTATTCTCGCAGCGAATGAAAATAAACTTTACTTAGGAGATATTAGATAAATATTTTGCAACAAATTAGAGAGTCAATACTCTCAAACCTCTTAGGGCAAACATGGAAAATACAGATGCAACAAAGTTTATGTGAACGGTTAAAGGTTCGGATTACCGTAAATTGGAAGCATTATCTAAGGATAAGTAGACTATAGAAAAATAAAAATAAATATTTCTTTACTTTTTACCAGGCAATAACTTCAACATATTTGATGTTTTCAAATAAATGTGAAATACGCCTCATGTAATGCTGCTAATCTGCTGTGCATTGTTAAGCAAAATTCAAAAGATTGTCCTATCTAGTTCTTGGGAATCAGTATTTTATGTTTAATTATATCTATTTACATAACCTTAGGCATAATTGCTCCGTTGCACTCTACTTTTAACCGCTTATTAAATAAATATACAGATACACTCAAGCAAGTTTAACCCTGCTATAGAAGGATATTTTAGAGAAACAGAGCAAAGGCTTTGGTGCGTTACTAGCCTATTAATCAATGTTTTTAATCCAAAATCATGCCACTTGCACTCAACGCGCTTAACCCGCAAGGGCGCGCTGGCTCACCACCGCACTGGCTCACCACCGCACTGGCTCCGCAAGGGCGCAGTGGCTCCAAAATCCACGCATTGGTATAAGTCTTCTATCTCTAATCTCCATCTCCATATGTCATGGGAAAACCCGCAAGTTTCTACAAGAAGCTCACAGGTTCATCCTAAAGTGAGGGTATTGTTAGTTTAATACCACATCAAAAGACTTTAGTATAGTTTTTGACAAAAAATTTATAGTAGCGATCGCAACTATCTCAAATCAACAATGATCTTTTGTTTGTTCTGTTAGTTCTGGTACTGGATCGTAACCACCAGGATGAAACGGATGGCAGCGTGAGATACGTCTAATTGCTAACCACGAACCACGCCATACCCCAAATCTTTCGATTGCTTTAAGGGCATACGCAGAACAAGTAGGTTGAAAGCGACACGTCGGAAGAAACATGGGTGAGATAAAAGTTCGGTAGAACCGAATTAACCAAATCAATAATATTTTCATAAAGTTACGCTTTTCTAATAAATTGAGATTAAAGGTCGAAATTTTCTAGTTGTATCTTTAACAGTTACTGATTTTGTTTTCCTCTAATTTAGAGTCAATCCCTCCGTGGCTACAACTTGCCAGTGTTGCCGTTTGGTTATCCCTGGTGAATTTGAGTGCTTGGGGAGTTCATCGTTTTTTCAAAGCAGATCCAGAGATTGTGAGGAAGATAGTGCATATTGGCACAGGTAACGTTATTTTGCTAGCCTGGTGGCTAAATATTCCGGCGATCGCAGGCATTACAGCTTCGATTGTAGCGAGTAGCGTTACCTTATTGTCTTACCGCTTTCCCATTCTTCCCGGTATTAATAGTGTAGGTCGCCAGAGCTTTGGAACTTTCTTTTATGCTGTAAGTATAGGTATTTTAATTGCTTGGTTTTGGCACATACAACAACCTCATTATGCCGCACTAGGTATTGTGGTGATGGCATGGGGAGATGGATTGGCTGCACTGATTGGACAACGATTTGGTAAACATAAGTATAAAGTCTTTGGAGGGCAAAAAAGCTGGGAAGGCTCCTTCACAATGGCTGTGGTTAGTTATTTGATTATTAGTTTAATTTTACTTAGCGTCCAAGGTAGCGTCTGGCAAACTTGGGTTATCTCTCTAGTCGTAGCTCTTGTTGCTACTGGTTTAGAAACTTTTTCTTTTTTGGGTATTGATAATTTGACAGTTCCATTGGGTAGCGCAGCCCTGGCTTTTTTACTAACCCAGTTAATGGCTAGTTAAGACGCGATCACTATCTATCTGTGGTAGTAGTAGTTTCTGCGGTAGTTACCATTGTAATAGTAGGGGTAACCAACTCCGTGGCGGTAAACTCTGCGGTAACGGGCGCGTCGATAATAGTGGTTATTCGGGCAATTACGATAATAAACCCCTTGGTAATATGGTCTATGGTGGTACCGCCTGTAGTGATGTCGTCTATAGTAGTGCGGTCTGTAGTAATGCCGTCTGTAGTAATGCCTTCTATAGTGGCGCGGTCTGTAGTGGTATCGTCTGTAATAGCGTCGTCTGTAGTGTCGCCGATGGTGACTAATTTGGTAACTATTTTCGTCTACTGTCTGTTTGATTTCTCCCGGATTAGCTTGTTGATCCCAAACGATGGGATTAACTAAACCTTGATGTGCCTGTAGCTGAGTAGAGGATTGAGTCGGAACTTCATCTTTTACAGATCTCGTTACAGATGCGGCGGCTACCTCTAATCCCAGGCTCAGTGGTAATACTAAAGCACTAACCACGAACTTCCAAAACATGAATTGGCGCTCCTAATTTCTCGTTTTTTGGCTTTAATGAGGCAATTCTTTCAATACTTATTCATTTCTCTACAATTTTGAAGATTTGCCTTGTTATTTTTGGAGCTTTACGCAGTTCATAGCCAATGCTAGAACATGGCTAGTTTTAGATTCCACCTGTACTGTAAGAAAACAATTACCATGAAGCGGATCTGCAAGAGAGTTCTCAGCGATCGCTTATTTGTTTTCTACAAAACTTTAATTATTTGTTAAGCTTTTACATAAGTTTACATTTACTGAGTAAAAACTATTAAATAGTTAAAGTTAAAGATTTCTGGATGGCTTTTCTACCCTTATCTCAACCACTGCTGCGCGAAAAACAACAACAGTTAGATTTTCAAGATTTACAAGGTCTATTACGTATAGACTGGAAAATCGGTAGACTTAGTTTATGGTCTGGTTTTTATACCCGTATTGATCAGGTATTTATCCTTTGGGGTATTGCCAGTGCTGGAATTTTTATCACAGCTCAATTTTTACCAATCAGCTGGTATACACAAGCCATTTTCTGGACAATTCTTACTTTAGCCAGCACCATCATTATGATTTTTTTAACATGGTTTTGGGTAAGTGTAGAAAAGCTACGTTGGCTGTTGTATTGCTGGGTGATTTTGATGTTTGGAGGCGTTGCCCTAACTGATTTGGGCATTTTTTTTGGCTGGGTTGAAGTATTAATGCGCTTGTGTCCTTTGTGGTTAATATTAAGTGCTATTGGCTACTTATGTACAGCGTTGGCAGTGCGATCGCAAACATTTTTAGTGATGGCTGTAATTCATTTGGCTGGTGTTGCTGTTTTACCCTACTGCGGCGGTTGGCAGTTTCTAACTACTGGTATTGTTATGGCAAGTAGTTTATTAATATTGGCTGAATGGCAGTGGGATATGCGCCCGCCAACTGATTACGATGTGTTAACACTAGAGCAAAAACAATTTAATCAACAACAGTATCAATATCGCAATTTATAGAGATATCTCTTAAAAGGGGATAGGGAACAAGGAACACAAGAGGACAAGGAGAAGGGGGGATGGGGAGACAAGGGGAAGGAAGATGACTCATATTTACTCACCTTGTGACTGTGTTTCCTTTTCCCTTTGTCCTTATGTATCTTTGTCCCCTTCTATTTCCTTCTGCCCTCTGCCTTATTTCTTCAGAGACTTCACTTCAACAGGTTGACGCGTGTTCTTAGTTGAATGTAAAAAACATAACATAATTATGCCGCAAGATTTAGTATAAACTAACTAAAACCAATGCTAAAGGCAGAGTAGCAATACGACGTTGCTGACTTATAGATAAAAAATGAATACGACATTTTTCAAGCTTAAAAGCTTAAATTTTCTTAAAAATCAGCAACGATCAAATGAACTTCTTTAATAATTCTGTACCGCCACTACGTCGCAAACAAGCAACTCTAGACATTCACGATCTAGAAGGATCTTGGCAAATTGACTGGCGAATTGGCAAGGTAAAAATTTATTCGACTTACTATACCCGTTTAGATAGAGCTTTTATACTTTGGGCTTTATTACTTGTACCCATGTTTGCAACAGCCCAGTTTCTACCTGTGAGTTGGGATTTACAAGCTACTGTGTGGTCAATCATCAGTATTATTGGTACTGTAATCATGGTGATTTTGACTCAATACTGGGTTCAGCGCAGACGAGTTAACTGGGTGTTGTATTGCTGGGTAGTGCTAATGCTGCTCGGAGTGATATTAACTGATTTGGGCGTTTTCTTTGGTTGGACAAAAGTATTATTAAACCTATGTCCTTTATGGTTAGGTTTAAGCGCTCTAGGATATTTTTGTACTGGTTTAGGCGTGCGATCGCGTACCCTAATTGTCACGAGCATTATTCATTTTTTGGGAATTTTCTTCTTACCTTTTTTTAGTGAATGGCAATTTATTTATACAGGTACTTTAATGGTGTTGTGCTTGCTGATTTTGGCAGAATTTGAATGGGATCATCAGTAATACCAATGCGTGAATTTTGGATTTGAGATTACGACTATTGATTAATAGGCTAGTCCAGAATTTTGAAACAAGACTCCTTGCGCTAATTTAGTATAGTTTACTATTGATTTTTTACTCGTCACTTTTGCGTCACTTTTATTAGTAATAATCAAAGAAAAACTTTATAGAATATTTATTAACTACATCTGCAAGTGTCATAGCAATAGTCTTATAAAAGTTTTTGCTGGCAGTGATACTCATCTGTTCTGCATCAAAATATAAAAACTGAGGTACTTTATGTTTTATTTACGACGTCGTTCACCAGCGATAAAATTACTAGGTGCAGGACATTCTGGGAAAGTTTTTCTAATTAAAACTCCAGACAAGAGTATTGCTAGAAAAGTATTTTTTGAAGATAAATTAGCTAATTTAGTTCATTATTTTTTCTTTGGTGTTCCTAATCCCTATGTCTGGAATGAAGATATTTTAAACTGTGCTTACTATCGCCGCCAAATTGTTACTAAATTAGTGCCATTTTGGTTTGAGTCTCAACTCAAGGTTTCAAATGCAATTTCCAGAGGATGGAATGAAGAATTTAAAGCATATCAGCTAGATACAGAATTTATTGAAGGAAGACACGTAGCCCTACGCCAACCTTATCAACATCATAGCCAAGAGTTGCAAGAATTAGTCCACTCAATCATGATTCCTTTGCAACAATACTTGATTCAAGCAGGTTTAGATGGCTTAGTATGGCAAGCTGGCAAAGGTAGCCCATCAGCCTTAAATAATTTTTTATTACAAGAAGATGCTTCCGGGGAATATTTTTTTGTTTGGATAGATTTGGAGTCTGGTGTTCCTGCATTATTCCCTTTGAACATTCTAACGTTGTTCTCGTTTTATTTACCCCAATCTTTTAAAAATCGTGGCCCTTTGTTTGATGATGTTGATATTAATAGATTAAAGCAATATATAATTAAAAACCAAATATCTTTAGAAAAAAAACTTGGGAATCAAAAATATCTAGAGGTTTTAGAGCAGATCAATTATTTAGAACATCATCAAAAAAAATGGAAATCTCTGAAAAGATTTCATCGCAGTCTTCAGTATCACCTGAAAAAAGGTCATATTACTCAACAACAAGCTAATTGGTATTCTCGTTATAGATTATGCTGGTACGGACGAGAGTTAATAAGAATATTTTCGCAGTTTATAAAAACATTATTTATCTATCTACCGCAAAAAATATTGAATAAGCTCAAGCAAATTAGATTTAAAAGTTTTTTTCAACAATTTTGGAAGTTTCTTTTCTCTCACCGCTATCGATTAAAGATGGCAAGAATTTATGTAGAAAAAAGAATCAAGAAATGGCAAAAAAGAAAACAGATAACTTCTGAAGCAGCTAATGATTTATCAGCTAATTTGTATAGTGAAAATTCCAGTGCTTATTTAAATGATTTCGGCGTTCATATTGGTATTAAAGGCTTTATTACATTATTTGATTATGTCTTAATACCAATATTGTATTCTTTTGGAGCAATCAATGAAATAATGTCTTTAACCTGGTTAGTTATCGATGGGCCAATATATAGAACTATCTATACTTCTTTTAGAAGTATACAAGCAGTAAGAAAACGTCAAGAAATACCTTGGATTGCATTTTTAGTTGGATTACTTCCTAGTGTTGGTACTCTGGCTTATCCCTGTCAAATGATTTATTCAGCAGCAATCAATCAAGACAAAGTGGCTCAATTTATCGTATATGACTTTTTCACCAGAATCGGAGCCAAAATTCCTGTCTGGGGTGGAAAGGATACCCTCACTGAACACTTTTTTAATGGTTGGGCTGATAAAATTATTCGCTGGCTAGGTGGGCGAAAAAGAAATTTAATATCCCAATATGAAAATAATCATTATTAGTTAGTTAAAGAAAATCGGTGGAGTCAGATTTCTTTTTCCACCGATTTTGATGTTAATTGACTTTATTTTATATCTCATCTACCAATTGGCTGTTCTTTCTTTATAGGGATCGCCACTAAAGGGTTGTACCCCAATGTTAGGATACGCATCATCACTGGGGCCAAAAATCCGTATTGCTGCTTCAGTAATATACTGGGTAAGCCTAGCTAGAAGTTTAGAGATAGCCCTCATAATTTAGACTCCCATTTTTTAAGTGTTTAAAGGGGAATGTCTATACTTTAAGTCTAACGCTTTTGACTTTCTCAAAGTCTCAATATATTTATATCCTCTGCAATATTTTTTGATAGAGTTTTGCAAAGCTTAAATTTGCCAAAAATGCCAAACTTCTCCTTTTGATTCTAATTGTAACAGAGCTAAGTATATCGTCATTGGTAGGGGCGGGTTTTGCTGATTATTTTTCGGCACAAACCGATAATCTATCTTCTAAACCCGCACGGCAGTCGCACTCGACGCGCTTAACCCGACGCCAGGTGCTACAACGCGCTTAACCCGCAAGGGCGCACTGGCTCCGCAAGGGCGCGCTGCCTCCCGTACAGTAGTTAGGTAGAGACGCGATTAATCGCGTCTCTACATTGGTGGTTAATCATTCGTGACTAAGGGAAAACTGAACTATTACTAATTCTGACTATTAAAAATAATTAAATATTGGGCAAAAATTATATTAATATATCTGTAAAAATACCTTATTTCAGCTTATTTCTACGATTGTTGCCTATGAGTTGACATTATTTATGGTAAAAACTACCATAAATAAAAGAAGCATTCTGGAAAAGGCGCGATCGCATGATACGTTTCCCAGGTACGGAAAACCAGGAATTGACACTCTCTGCGGATGACTACAGCCTACTGACCGATTTGTATCAGCTGACAATGGCAGCTTGTTACACGGGTGAAGGTTTAGAGCAACGACGAGCAAGTTTTGAATTGTTTGTCAGGAAATTGCCAGAGGGTTTTGGTTATTTAATTGCGATGGGTTTGACACAGGCGCTGGCATATTTGGAAAAATTCCGCTTCACCTCATCTCAAATCGAGGCTTTACAGGCAACGGGAATTTTTGCTCATGTAAGCGATCGCTTTTGGTCGATTTTGGAATCGGGACGTTTTACCGGGGATGTGTGGGCTGTACCAGAGGGAACAGCAGTCTTTGCGAATCAGCCTTTATTGCGAGTGGAAGCACCTTTGTGGCAAGCGCAGTTAGTGGAAACTTATTTACTTAATACCCTGAACTACCAAACTCTTATTGCCACGCGAGCAGCTAGGATGCGTGATATAGCAGGAGAGCAAGCGCAGCTACTAGAATTTGGCACCAGAAGGGCATTTAGTCCTCAAGCCTCCCTGTGGGCAGCACGGGCAGCCTTGGCAGCAGGTTTTGATGCGACATCAAACGTGTTAGCAGCGCTACAACTAGACGAAAAACCTAGTGGTACGATGGCACACGCTTTGGTTATGGCGCTGGCAGCAACCGAAGGTAGTGAAGACGAAGCATTTGAGGCGTTTCAACGGTATTTCCCTGATGCGCCATTGTTAATAGATACATACGACACTATCGCTGCTGCCGAACGATTAGCTGTAAAGATAAGCTCAGGAAAAATGACATTAGTGGGAGTCAGACTGGATTCTGGGGATTTACTCACTTTGTCAAAACAAGTGCGATCGCTTTTACCAAATGTCTCAATTGTTGCTAGTGGTGATTTAGACGAGCAGGAAATTCAAAGACTAAAAACTGCGGGTGCTGAAATCAATGCCTATGGAGTAGGAACGCGACTGGTAACAGGAAAACCCGTAAACGGAGTTTACAAATTGGTAGAAATTGATGGCATTCCCGTCATGAAAGAGTCGAGCGGAAAAATGACTTATCCAGGGCGCAAGCAGGTATTTCGTTCGTTTATGGGAGAAAAAGTGAAAGCAGATTGTTTGGGATTGGCAGATGAAAATCCTCTAGGAGAACAACCTTTATTGCAATTGTTTATGCAAGCAGGTAAAAGAATCCAAGTACCTGAAACTTTAAGCACTATCCGAGAACGTACAGCTGCTTCAGTAAAAAGTTTACCTGAAGAAACTCGACTTCTAGAGAACCCTGTTTCGGTGCCAATGGCGATTTCCAATCGCTTGCGGGAATTGACAGAGAAAACACATCAAAAACCAGTCTTGGTTAATGGCTAATAGCAATTAACAATTAACAATTAACAACAAAATGAAAATTGCCTTATTTGGAACAAGTGCCGATCCACCAACTGCCGGACATCAAGCTATCATTAAGTGGCTCTCCCACCATTATGATCGCGTTGTGGTATGGTCAGCAGATAATCCCTTTAAATCTCACCAAACACCACTAGAGCATCGGGTGGCAATGTTACAACTATTAATTGCCAACATAGATTCGCCACGGCACAATATTAGCTTGGAACAACAACTAAGTAGTTTGAGAACGCTGGAAACAGTGGAAAAAGCAAAAGAACGTTGGGGAGAAAATACAGAGTTTACTTTGGTAGTCGGTTCAGATTTATTAACTCAGCTACCTCGTTGGTATCAGGTTGAAGATTTGTTGCAACAAGTACAACTTCTGGTAGTACCGCGACCAGGATATGTGATAGACCAATCTAGCTTAGAGACACTAGAAAACCTGGGAGCAAAAATAGCGATCGCTGAGTTAACAGGCCCACCAGTATCCTCAACAGCGTATCGTGAAAGTGGAGATCCCGAAGCTCTCACACCCTCTGTAATTGACTATATTCACCAACAGCATTTGTACAAATGCCAGGACGCATCCCAAAAAAGCTTGCAGATTCGCTAAATCAACAACCTTTGGCAGATTTTAAGGTCGGCGTTGATAACGTAATTTTTTCTGTAGATACTGCCCAAAATCGGCTGTTAGTACTATTAGTAATGCGACAGCAAGAACCTTTTTTAAATTATTGGGGACTTCCCGGTACTTTAGTGCGTCAAGGCGAGTCGCTAGAAGATGCGGCATATCGCATCATGGCTGAAAAAATCAGGGTTAAAAATCTTTATTTAGAACAACTGTATACCTTTGGCGGGCCAAAACGCGATCCGCGCGAAGCAACAGATAGTTATGGAGTGCGTTATCTCAGCGTCAGTTACTTTGCCTTAGTACGATTTGAAGAAGCCGAATTAATTGCTGATAAAGTAGCTGGTATTGCTTGGTATCCAGTCAAGCAGGTACCGCAATTGGCTTTCGATCATAACGAGATCCTGGCTTATGGACACAGACGTTTAAGAAATAAATTGGAGTACAGTCCGGTGGCTTTTGAAGTCTTACCAGAAACATTTACTTTGAATGATTTATATCAGTTGTACACTACAGTTTTAGGAGAAAATTTTTCCGATTATTCTAATTTTAGAGCACGTCTACTCAAGTTAGGTTTTTTGTGCGATACCGGAATCAAAGTGTCACGAGGAGCAGGGCGTCCAGCAACATTATATAAATTCAATGCTGAAGCTTTTGCCCCTTTTAAGGATAAACCTTTGGTATTTATTTAACTAACTTTGCAACAAACATAATTACAGATATAACTGATTATTAATCTGTAATTTTCCAAAAATTAATTATTTGTTATATCCGCTATCCAATCGCTGCTAATCTCAAATCGAAACACCCAAGCCTGAACTGGAAAATGAAAATAGCGATCGCTCAACTGAATCCTACTATTGGTGACTTACCCAAAAACGCCCAAAAAATCTTAGAAGCAGCACAACAAGCAGTAACAGAAGGCACGCGTTTGTTGTTGACACCAGAACTGTCTTTATGTGGTTATCCTCCACGGGATTTATTATTAAATCCTAGTTTTGTAGAGGCAATGACTATTACCTTGCAACAGTTAGCAACAGATTTGCCGCCCCATTTAGCTGTTTTGGTTGGAACTGTAGAAGAAAATACTCAAGCCCACATCACCGGCGGTAAAAACCTATTCAATAGTATTGCCTGGTTAGAAGCAGGCAAAGTACAACAAGTTTTCCACAAGCGGCTTTTACCTACTTACGATGTTTTTGACGAACGCCGTTATTTTGAACCAGGCTTGCAAGCAAATTATTTTACCTTAGATGGTATCAACATCGGTGTCACAGTTTGCGAAGACTTGTGGAATGATGAGGAATTTTGGGGTAAACGTAGTTACACTGCCAATCCAATTGCTGATCTAGCAATTTTAGGCGTAGATTTTATCGTCAATTTGTCTGCCTCCCCCTACACTGTCAGCAAACAACGATTTCGCGAAACAATGCTCAGTCATAGTGCGATGCGTTTTCAGCAACCAATTATTTATACTAACCAAGTGGGTGGCAATGATGACTTGATTTTTGATGGCAGAAGCTTTGCTTTAAATTGCCAAGGTGAGATTATTTGTCGCGCCCACGGTTTTCAACCCGACTTGGTAATCATCGATTTTGATCAAGAGGAGCGAGATCTACAGCTAAGTTCTGTTGCACCTAACTACGAATGTGAAGAAGAAGAAATTTGGCAAGCTTTAGTGTTGGGCGTACAGGATTACGTTCGCAAAAGTGGCTTTTCTAAAGTAGTTCTAGGTTTGAGCGGTGGGGTTGATTCCTCACTTGTAGCAGCGATCGCCACAGCAGCACTTGGTAAAGATAATGTCTTTGGTGTACTCATGCCTTCACCCTACAGTTCCCAGCATTCTATTCAAGATGCTTTGGCTTTGGCAGAGAATCTCGGCATCAGCACTACAACCCTGCCAATCGGGAACTTAATGCAAGCATATGACAAATCCTTAGCAGATTTGTTTGCCAATACCGAGTTTGGACTGGCTGAGGAAAATATTCAATCCCGGATTCGGGGTAATTTGTTGATGGCAATTTCTAACAAATTTGGCAATCTTCTTTTATCTACTGGCAACAAATCAGAAATGGCAGTCGGTTACTGTACTCTCTACGGCGATATGAACGGTGGGTTAGCAGTGATTGCCGATGTTCCCAAAACCCGTGTTTATGAAATTTGCCATTGGTTAAATCGCAATGGCGAAATCATTCCCCAAAATGTCTTGACTAAACCACCTAGTGCCGAACTCAAACCCAATCAAGTTGATCAAGATTCTTTGCCCCCTTACGATGTCTTAGATGACATATTGCAGCGCCTGATCGAAAATCACCAATCACCTGCTCAAATTGTTGCCAACGGTCACGATCCTGTAGTAGTAGATAGAGTGATTCAAATGGTAGCCCGTGCAGAATTCAAACGGCGACAAGCACCTCCTGGCTTAAAAATCACTGATCGCGCTTTTGGTACTGGTTGGCGGATGCCTATTGCTAGTAACTGGTTAACTGTCAAAAATACTTTCAGGCGATTCGTAAAAAGTTAAGTAATATTAAGTAACTATTTCCTCGCAAGCGTTGTATGTTGTCCATGATTAGCTAACTTAAAAATAGGGTTGGGGGAACTTTTAACAGGGAATATAGAAGAGATTATTTCATAGCAAGGGCTGTGTTGAAGATAGGGGCGCTTGGGTTTTGCTTTCTGGCAATATTTATGAAACTCTTATTGCCAGCATTACATTATATTCATTAATATATTGAAATTATTCTTAAAGTAATTTGATACAGTGCCAATAGTCAATATCCAACAGTAAACAAGCTCGTGATGATATGAGCGGCAGAAACTAACGGCAGTAAGATATGTGGCTATGCTATAACAATTAATAGGGTAGCTATTTGAGCTACTATGTGGAAGTAAATGGCTCTACAACCATAAAAATTTGCCCTAAATTCAAGATTTGAGCCTTTTTACTTTGACGCTATCAACAAAGGTTGAGATTTCATCCTGCTGGTGTGTGTAGAAATCCAACAAAACAACTGACAAACAGCAACTAACTTCTTACTTATGCAAAGATTTAACGTTTGTCAATTTTAAATCTTGAATTGACATTTTTCTTTCGTCTTTTCATTGGAATTTCCCATGAATCACACTACCATTCAGGAACCGCTTACAGAAGACCAATGGTTTATTGACAGTTCTCAACTGCGGCAATTTGTTACCGTAGTTCATGAGATCAACTCTCGCACAAATTACGATCGCGCTGAAACTCTCAGTCTGCTTGAACCTTATTTTAAGCAACTGCTGACAACACAAAATTGGCTACCGGAACGTTTTGTTCAACCGAATCCTGATAGCAGAATGGGTGGTGGTATTGGGCAATGGCTACTTTATCGTTCCAAGGATCGTTCGTTAAGTGTATTTAGTTTAGTAATCCCTCCTAATTCAACCACTCCTGTCTATGATCATTTGGCTTGGGGATTAGTTGGTTTGTATAAAGGCAAACAAGAAGAAACTGTTTACCGCCGCGTGGATCGAGGCGATGTAGAAGGATATGCCCAACTAGAAGTAATTGGAGTGCGACAACTGAAAGTTGGTGATATCTACAAACTTTTACCCCCAGATGATGATATCCATGCAGTAAAAACAACAACAGTATTTGCTCCTTCAGTATCTATTCACGTCCTTGGAAATGATACTGGCTGCATTTGGCGACATCAATTTCACCCAGAAAAAGAAAGCGTGCATTCTTTTCGCTCTGGATATTCCAACATATTCTGCAATTAAGTATAAGTAGTCTGCCTCCATATACGTAGTAGGAGCTTTCGGAGTCGCCGGCTTCGCTTTATTGTGGCGACAGCCATGCACTCTGGAAGGATATCGGCATACTTGATGCAGATATTACACTCATACTTTGACATAATAAATTATAGCAACTGCATCACAGCAAAATCATAATTCAATGCAAGTGTGCAGTATAGGTAGAGAATAGAATGAGTATTGTAAAAGCCCTATCTCTAGCAGGTTTTTATTTCTGAAGTCATTTTTAAAGTAGATATATTTTTGATAACAGTATGTTAGATAAACTAACTCCAGAACAAGAGACTTTAATTTTATTCTATCGGGAAAAGTGGAGAAAAATAGCACTTTCAACCGAGCGAATCAATCAACAACAAGCTACTAAGGCAGTAAAAGAAATTTATAAATTATGCAATCTTGATGAGCCAGAAGTTAGCTTTTGTGAAAGTCCTTATGAAGCGATGAATAAGACTTTGCCAAAGCTGGAACGCTTAATTATTCAACCACTAAACTGGAATTTTTTGCAGTTGCGTTTAGGTATTTCAAAATTCTTTTCAGCACAAAAAGAAAATCAGATAGATAATTTAGCTCTGAGACATCCTAGTGATATCCATACCCATATTCAAACAACATTGTATTTTCAATTCATTTCACAAATGAAATATATAAGTCAGCAATTACAAATAGACTTAGCAGATGGTATCGAGTTACAAATAGACACTAATCTTACAGAATTATATCGTCAATTAACAGAGGAATTGGAAGAAAAATATGATAGTAATTTTATTCCTGCTGCTAGCTTTTGTAGTTACTGTAGTTGGTTAGATTTTTGGACTTCTGCATTAAATTACAAAGGTGATCAAAAACTTTTACCAATCTTTCAATTAGTAGCACAGTCTTGCGGTTGGATATTCCCTTACCAAAGGGTAGCAGTAGTGTGTGATCGCCCCACAAAAATCAGCTTCGATGAACAAAACCGCCTCCACGCCGAAGGTGAACCCGCCATACAGTTTGCAGACGGATACAGCCTTTACGCCCATCATGGTGTCACCTTACCAGAAAAATACGGCAAGCTACATCCACATCAATGGCAGCCTTCGTGGTTGTTAACAGAAAAAAATGCGGAACTCAGGCGTGTGTTAATTCAGGGTATTGGCTACGCTCGTATTATCCAACAATTGCAGGCAGTAGAGCTAGATTCCTATCAAGAATATACATTATTAAAAATAGAAAAAGAAATTGATTTCGAGCCAATTTATTTATTAAAAATGACTTGTCCCAGTACGGGATTTATTCATGTATTGCGCGTACCACCGGATGTAAAATCGGCGCGAGAAGCCATAGTTTGGGTGAATTGGGGCATTGCACCTGAAGAATTTACGGCGCAAACTTGAAATCTATGTTTTATAGATGGTAAGAAACGCATTTCTGTTGCTGTTATAGATGTATTTTTACAATTAAATAGCTATAGGTTGACAGCACCCGAAGCCGAGACTGTAGTGATGATAATTGTGGATACAGCCAAAATTGGTGGAAACAAATGCAATTAATTTTATATAGCAAGCCGGGATGCCATTTGTGTGAGGGTTTGCAAGAAAAGCTAGAAGAAATTATACAAATGCAAAATTTTGCGTCTGTACAGTTAGAAATTCGGGATATTACCACTCGTGAAGATTGGTTTGGTGCTTATCAATATGAAGTTCCTGTTTTATTTGTACTAAAACAGGATGACAAACAGGAGAAGATGCAACCTATACCCCGCCCTTCTCCCCGTGTAACAGTGCAGCAGCTAGAAAAAATACTGCAAAAGTATCTATAAGCTATTTGTAGAAACAAGAAATATAGTGCAGAATAAAGCGCAAGAAACTAAGGGCTAGAATCTGGAGGTTAGAGGTGACAAGCAGACATGGGAACAAGGAGGTGAGGAAGTTAAGCTCATCCCCCGACTGAAGTCTGGGGGATTTCGCGGGCATCGGGAATTGGGAATTGGGCATTGGCCAATGCATGAATGCCCTTTGCCCCTTGCCCCAAGACGACGGACGACGGTTCTG